>CAKZTM010000031.1 GCA_937920555.1 uncultured Paracoccaceae bacterium
TAGCGTTTCCATCACAATTGATCGTTTGGCAAAGCGCCCGCGTTCTCGCACCGGGTAACTTCTCGCCAGATGGGCCGGATCAGTGTTGCAGGATCTGGCCCAAAAACGTCTTTGTTCTCTCATTCTGAGGCGCATCAAAAAAGGCCCTTGGCGCGTTTTCCTCGACGATCTCGCCTTGATCCATAAAGATCACCCGATCCGCGACCGCCTTGGCAAAGCCCATCTCATGGGTGACACAAATCATCGTCATCCCGTCACGCGCCAATCCGATCATCGTATCAAGAACCTCCGACACCATTTCGGGATCAAGCGCGGATGTGGGCTCATCAAACAGCATCACTTTGGGGTTCATGCACAACGACCGTGCGATAGCCACGCGCTGTTGTTGCCCCCCCGAAAGCTGACCGGGATATTTGTCCGCCTGCTCGGGAATGCGCACACGGTCAAGATATGTCATCGCTTGGGCGCGGGCCTCACCCTCGGGCAGTTTGCGGATCCACATCGGCCCAGCCATCAGGTTTTCCAACACGGTCATGTGCGGAAACAGGTTGAAATGCTGAAACACCATGCCTGTATTGGTGCGCACCTGCGTGACGTTCTTCATGCGCGGATGCAGGTCGGTTCCGTCAACGGTGATCCGACCCTCCTGATGCGCCTCCAGATAGTTCAGCGTGCGGATCAGCGTGGATTTACCCGATCCAGAGGGCCCGCAAATGACGATCCGGTCGCCCTCTTCAACCTTCAAATTGATGTTTTTGAGCGCTTGAAAGTCGCCATACCATTTGTTCACGCCCACCATTTCGATCACCGTCTTGGTCATGATCTTCTCCTTAATGCTGGGGTGATTTGTAGTGACGCTCAATCCGGGACTGGATCAGCTCCAGACACACGGTCAGCATCCAATAGATCATCGCCGCTGTGATCAGCATTTCCATGTGCCGGAAATCCTTGTTGCCCAAGGTGCGCGCAAGAAACATCAGCTCCCACACGCCAATAACCGACACAAGCGAGCTGTCTTTGAGCATCGCGATGAACTGGTTGCCGGTGGGCGGAATGATCAGCGGCATGGATTGCGGCAGGATGATCCGCCGCATGGTCAGCCCAAAGCCAAAGCCCAATGACCGGGACGCCTCCCATTGACCCTTGTCGATGGATTGGATGCCGGCGCGGAAAATCTCGGTCATATAGGCGCCATAACACAGCGTCAGCGCCAGAATGCCTGCGGGCACCGCGTCAATCACAAAGCCAAGCTGCGGCATACCCAGATAGATCAGATAAATCTGCATCAATAGAGGGATGCCGCGAAAAAAGGATGTGTAGAAACTGGCAATCGCAAAAGCAAAGCCGTTGGACGACAGTTTCGCGACGGCCCCGATGATCGCCAGCCCAGAGGCCAGCGCGATTGAGATGGCCGAGATATAAAGCGTCGTGAACAGACCTTGAGTGATCATGAACCAGATCTTTGTCTGGATGAACGACAGCTTTAGATCAAAGCTGTAAAAGAAGGTCAGGAACAGCACCAAAAGCTGCAACCACACGATCCCGATTTGATAGCGCAGCGGCAAAAACGCGATGAGAACGATGTTGACCGTCAGCAAGATCGCCAGCACCAGCCCGGTTGCCGCATTGCCAAACAGCCCCGCCTCCGCCGGATCGCCAATCACCGGTGCCATCAACGCGCCAAAGATGGTGTCTTTCAGCCCCATCAAAGTGAACAGCACGAAGGCCGCCACGAAAATACCGGCCATAACCTTGGGTCTGTGGACCGCAATATCCGAGACGACGGTGTCGCGATGAAGCATGTCTATGTCCTCACAAGAAAAGCCCTGCACCCCAAAAGAGGCGATGCAGGGCCCTGCCTAGCCTGTTTTACGTAATCTACGCTTAGTTCAGCGCAGTCGTGTAGTCGACGCCATACCACTTTTCCGACAGCGCTTTGAGCGTGCCATCGGTGCGCATCTCGTCGATAAGTGCGCCCAGCTTCGCGCTCAGCTCCGCATCGCCCTTGTCGATGGCAATGGCCAGCGGCTCGTAAAACAGCGGATCGCCCAGAACGCGGATCGGGTAGCCGTTCTCCACCGCTTTGAGCATCGCAGGCAGCGAGCCGACAACACCGTTGAGGCGAACCCCGTCACCAAGACGCAGATCGTCCAGCGCAACCGCGCCGGTCTCATAAGACCGGTACTCGCCGGGCGTGATCTGATAGTCAAAGGCCGGAACGCCACTGGCATCGATGGTCAGGTCTTTTTGCAGATAAAGCTCAAAAGTGGTGGAGATGCCCGCGGCCATCTTTGCACCATTCAGGTCCGCAATCTCTTGGTAGGGGCTGTCATTGTGCACCACCGCCGAGGCGGGCGTGTAATAATAGACACCCGGAAAATCAAGCACCTCACCGCGCGCCGTCGTCGGCGTCATGGAGCCAACCGACAAATGCCAGCGCCCATTCCAGTTGCCAGCGGTGATCACATCCCAAGACGGCGTGACAAATTCGATCTCGACCCCCATGCGGCTGGCGATCTCGCGGGCGACATCCACGTCGAAGCCATCCAACTCGTTCTGATCGTTCAAAAAGGACTGCGGCGCCCAGTTTGGATCGGTGGCAACTTTGAGCGTGTTGCTGCTCATAATCTGGTCAAGCGCTTCACCAGCGAAAGCGGCTGTGCCCGACAAAGCACCTGCCACAACCAGTGTGGCGCTCAGAAAAGTATGTCGAATACCCATGATTTTCCCCATCGTTGAAATATTGATCGCGCCATGATCTACGACGCTTGATCACCCGATATTAGGCGGCTGGCGAAATCATCTTTATCAAATGCTACAGCCAAGTTGACATTTTCCCCTCGATAACATCGTTTTAGTGCCAGATATGACTGCGGCAGGATAAGGGGCCGACAGGGTCCAACCAGGCGGGGAAAGCTGCATGAAAGTCAAAATGGACAAGATCAACCTTGAGATCGTCAAAGCCCTGCAGGCAGATGCGCGCCAGCCCATTGCAAGCGTCGCGGATTATGCGGGCATCTCCACCAGCCCGTGCCAAAAACGGATGAAGCAGCTTGAGGCGAAAAAAGTCGTCACCGGCTATGTGGCAAATGTGGATCTTTCCCGGATTTGCCGCTCCGTCTCTTTCCTGACCGAGATCTCCCTGCGCGAGCAAAGCCAGCAAGCCTACCGCAAATTCGAAGACGCCATCGCACGCGAGCCGTTGCTGGTCGAGTGTTTCCACATAACAGGCAGGTCCGATTATATCGCGCGGTTTGTCTGCCCGGATGTCGAAGAATACCGCGCCGTGACCAAACGCCTGATGGAAAACGCGCCGATCAAAGACATGCATAGCAGTGTGCTGCTGGACCGCGCCAAGGAGTTCAAGGGCTATCCCTTGGATCATCTTTTGGAAGACAGCGAATAACCCCGCCATCGCATTTTCACTGTTTACGCGGTCGAATTGAAAAATTCCCGTCGCCAAAGATGGCAAGTTTGACCCAATTTCCTGACATGCTCGCTTAGTGTGAAATTCTGGTAAGACTGCACTTTGGGGCTGCTTGGCATGGAAACTCGGACACAGGTGTCACATACACCCGCACCCCTTTTGGTGATTGGCCTTGGCGGCACCATTTCGCTGGCGCTGGAAAACGGACGGGCCTGCGCGACCGACAATTTGGCCCAGATCGTCGCCCAGTCCGGCAAAGCCACACCGCAGGCCCAAGTGGACACGATCAGCTTGCGGACCAAGGACAGCGCTGATCTGACCGTAGAGGATGTGATCGATGCGGCGCGTCTGATCCAATCCAAAACGGCGCAATATGCGGGCTTTGTCCTGACAACCGGGACCGACACGCTAGAGGAGGTCACCTACGGATTGCATTGCCTGCTTGGCTCCAGCACCCGGGTGATTGTGACCGGGGCCATGCGCCCGCCCTATATGGACGACTATGACGGGATCGCAAATCTAACCGATGCGTTCACAGCGTGCAGGGCAATAGACGCGCATGCGGGCGGCGTGTTTGCGGTGATTGGACATCAGCTCTTTTGCGCGGCGCACGTCTTCAAACATGACCCGGCCCGCATTGATGGCTTTGTGTCAACCTGCCCAAATCATCCCGCGCTGAGCGTTGCGCCCGGCATGTCTGTGGCCGCATCTGCGAAAATTGCACCTGCGCGATTGGACCCGTTAAAGGACGTCCCAAAGGTCGATATGGTCAGCGTCTCACTTGGCAGCCGCTGGCCTCATGACCCCAAGCGCCTGCCTGACGGGCTGGTCCTGTCCTGTCCGGGGGCCCATTCGCTGCCCAAGGCCCTTCTGGTCGATTTGAAACCCATGTTTGACGCCAAACGCCCCGTCGTTTTGGCAAGCCGGTGCGTCTCATTCTCCACAACACCCCAGTCATTTTATCCGGGCTATGCGGCGTTTTTGGAAGATCAGGGATTGGATATCTCAAACTATGCCGGTTTGCCCCCACAAAAAGCCCGCCTGAAACTGATCTTTCGCCTCATGGGGCTGGCGGCATAAAAACTACCTCCAAACGGTGAACGCCCCTAGGCAAGCCCGCACCTGCCAAATGCGCGGACCGCGCGCCATCCAGATACCAAAACAAAGCGCCAAGCCACCTTCAGCTGTTCAAAGACACGCAGGCTTCGCAGAGCGCATCAATCATGGCCCGCATGCGCTTGTTAAGGCGACGCTTGCTGCTGTGAACCACGTAAATACCGTAATCCGCATGCCTTAGACCGGGCAAAACCGGCACCAAATTGCCCAGTTGGACCTGACTGTCCACGACAAAAAGAGGCAGCCTTATGATCCCGTCATCATTCAAAGCCGCATCCAGCAAAAACGTCCCGTAATTGGACCTCAACGCGGGGCGAAACTTCACCGATCTTCGCTTCCCGTCCTGCTCAAAATTCCACGTCGCCCGGCGCTCCGCCCCGTAATGCAAGAGCGGATGCTGGGACAAGTCCTCGATGCTCTGCGGCAGCCCCTTGGTGGCCGCATATCCTTGGCTTGCGAACAAACCATGCCGGGTGGTGCCAAGCCTGTGACAATGCAACCCGTGTAGCTCAGTTGCCGTCACCCGCAACGCAAGATCGTAGTTTTCACTATCCAGATCGACAGTGCGGTCATCAAAATCGATTGTCAGGTCGATATTGGGGTGATCTTGAGCGAATTTGAACATGGCCGGTTTGAGATAGGCCAACCCAAACTCCCGGGCGATGGTGATCGAAAGCGGTCCCGTGAGCGTATGGCCCACCTGTAAAAAGTCGGAATCCAGCTCATCGACCTCCGCGACCATATGACTGGCCCGCTGGTAAAGCTCTTGCCCGGCGCTCGTGACCTCCCAAACGCGGGGCTGGCGGTCGATCAGGCGGACAGAGTACCGGTCCTCCAATTGGGCCAACCTGCGGCTGACGGCTGATTTGGCGATGTTCATCTCTTGTGCCGCACGCGCGATCCCGCCACTGTCCACGACGGCCACAAAAAGGCGAAGGTCTTCGATCTGGCCCATAATCTTTTTGCCCCGTCATGTTGTGCCTGCGGCTTGCATGTCTAAGATCAATACTACGGGCCAACCCAAACGGGAAGCGCACCTGCGTTCTCATTTTGCGACCCTTGGGGTCACATTTTTGTGGCTAGTGATAGTTTCGGCAACCATGAGACGGTGAAACCAACCCGCACTATCCCAAAGGGGCAGACCCCCGGCCCAAATGGGCAGACCAACGGCCATGCCACCACTGATAACCGCGCCTCATTGAACAAGAAAAACAAGGAAGACATAGCATGACCCAATCTGTTCCGATCATTGCCGCCAAGGCCCCCGCAAAAGTCGATCTGGAGGCGGGCAAAAACTATTTTTGGTGCCGCTGTGGTCGCTCCAAAACCCAACCGTTTTGTGACGGGTCTCACGCGGGCACCGGGATCGAGCCGCTGAAATTTACCGCCGACAAGGATGGCGCTGCGGCCCTGTGCCAATGCAAATCCAGCGCCAATGCTCCGTTTTGCGATGGGTCTCATACCCGCCTTGGTCAAGCCGCGATCGGCGATGCGGCCCCTGCGCCCAAATCCGATGTCCCGCAGGCCACACCGACGCCCGAAGAACCCACTGTTGCGCGCATCCATGCGCTTGCCAAAGACGGGCTCTCCAAGCTGGGCCACCACGGTGAAATGGGCGCAATGGGGGTGCCCCGCAAAGACCTGCCCCATTGGGATGACATTCAGGTTTTGCCGGCGCAAATGGCGCGCAAGCCGCTCCTTGATGATGCCCCCGTGGCAACCTCGGTCATTATCGGGCCGCGTGCGGCCAAGCCCTTGCAGCTCGACATCCCGCTCTTTGTCTCCGACATGAGCTACGGTGCCCTGTCCGAAGAGGCCAAAACCGCGCTGGCCCGTGGCGCGCAGATGGCAGGCACCGGTATCTGTTCTGGCGAAGGCGGCATGCTGCCCGAAGAACAGGCCGAGAATAACCGGTACTTCTATGAGCTTGCCTCAGCCGGTTTCGGCTGGTCGCTGGATCACGTCGAAAAGGTCCAAGCCTTCCACTTTAAAGGCGGCCAAGGGGCCAAAACCGGCACAGGCGGGCATTTGCCCGGCGATAAGGTGCAGGGCAAAATTGCCGATGTCCGGGGTCTTGAACCGGGCCAATCTGCGATCTCGCCCTCGACCTTTCCTGACCTGCACAGCCCGGCTGACTTCAAACGCATCGCCGAGCAAGTGCGTGAGCGCTCCGGTGGCATCCCCATCGGCTTCAAACTATCCGCCAACCATATCGAGGATGATATCGACTTCGCACTTGAGGCTTCCGCCGATTACATCATTTTGGATGGGCGCGGTGGTGGCACAGGCGCGGCCCCGCTGATCTTCCGCGACCATATCTCGGTTCCCACCATCCCTGCTTTGGCGCGGGCGCGAAAGCACTTGGATGCGCGGGCGGGCCGAGAGGTGACGCTGGTGATCACCGGGGGCTTGCGCGTCGCCGAAGACTTCGCCAAGGCGATGGCTTTGGGGGCCGATGCGGTCGCGGTCAGCAACTCCGCCATGCAGGCGGTCGGCTGTATCGCGGCGCGCATGTGCAATTCCAACAATTGCCCCGTTGGCGTGGCCACGCAAAAGCCTGAACTGCGCAAGCGGCTGGATGTGCAGATCGGCGCGGAACGGTTGTCGCGCTATTTCGGCGCAAGTGTGGAGCTGATGCAGGTCTTGGCGCGCGCCTGCGGTCACGACAACCTGTCTGGCTTTACACATCACGACATCACCACGTGGAAACGCGAGATCGCAGATCTGAGCGGCATTCGCTTTGCAGGCGTGACCTAGGCGCATACCCGCCCTGCCAATACCCCTCTGGTGGACGCGCCCAGGCGTCCCCAGATGGGATGGGAAAGGAAAGATCAAATGCGTGACACCTACACCATTCGCCAAAACGACATGCCCCAAGAGATGCGGTTACTCTTGGATCAGTACCCGCGCGACGCATGGGACGCCCATCCCGGCTTTAAGGAGAAAACCCGCCACTGGCTGGGCGCACATCAAATGTTCCGTAGGGTCTCTGAGCGGGTGCGCCGGGATGCCGAGGCCCTGTTGAACAAGGACATGGCACTGGACGATTACGCCGGGCGTTTGTCCTATTATGGCGGCAATCTGGTCGGAAACTTGCACGGCCATCACGGCTGGGAGGATCACAGCTACTTTCCAGAACTCTCAGCCGCCGATCCGCGCTTTGATGCGGGGTTGGACGTGCTGGAGAAGGATCATGCGGATCTGGACCGGGTGCTGGATGATTTCACCGGCCAAGCCAACCGGGTGATCAAACTGGCGCAACTGGATGAGGCCCAAGCGCGGGAAGAAGCGGCAGAGGTGCATCAGACCAGCGCGGTGATCGAAGCCTTTCTCGATCGCCATCTGGCCGATGAAGAAGAGTTGGCCGTGCCAATCATCTTGCATCACCGGCTCAGAGGGTGAAAAGTCTCGCATGACCAAAAATATTGCGACCGAAGAAGACCAAACCCAAGCCTCCGAGCGTCGCGCACGCGGTGAATTCGTGCGCGGCATCAGCGGCTTTCGCCACGCCATTGGCGATGCGGATTTCCCGCCAGAGCCGGGACGCTATCACCTGTTTGTGGCGCTCAATTGCCCGTGGTGCCACCGCGTGACCTTGGCCCGTGCGGTGCTGGGGCTACAAGGCAGCATCACAATGGACGTGGCCTTTCCCAATCGCACGACCGAGGCCGACCCGGCCGGCCCGAACCTGTGGGAATTTGCCCCCAACCGGCTTGCCACATTGACCAACACAACGCTGCCCGAATGCACGCTGGACACCGGCACCGGCACCGGTTTGCGCTTGGCCAAGCAGATCTACCAGCGCGAAGGTTCGGACGAACAATCCGTCCCGATCCTTTACGACAAACTCGCAGGCCGCATCGTCAACAATGAAAGCGCCGAAATCCTCCGCATGCTGGACCGGCACGCCGAAGCCCTCGGCGGTGCGGCGCCTCGTCCAAACCTCGTGCCGGATGACCCGGCGCTGCAAAGCGATGTGGATGCTCTTAATGAGCGCATCTATGTGACCATTAATAATGGGGCCTATAAGGCCGGGTTCTCATCGGATCAAACGGTCTACGCACAGGCCTTTGAGGCCTATTTCGAAACCCTTACATTCCTCGATGCGTTGCTATCGGATGGCCGCGCCTTTCTGACCGGTGAGACCTTTACCGAGACCGACCTGAGGCTTTTTCCGACGCTCTACCGGCATGATCCCGTCTACTACTTGCGCATGAAACTGAACGGCGCGCGGATACTGGATTATCCGCATCTGTGGCGGTGGCTGTGCCGGGTCTATGCGCTTGACGGGGTCGCGGCGGCCGGGTCGTTGATCCATTGCCGACAAGGCTATTTCGGACGCTCATGGAACGGTGTGGTGCCAATGGGGCCACATAGGCCGATGAGCTACCCTGAAGCGTACCTGCACCCGGATTTAGGCCGGCCCGGCTAAAGCAATCTCCGAAACAGAACCCGGCCAAAGCGGAATGCGGTGTGACCGGTCTTGAACGGGTTTGATCCCGCACTACCGGCAGCGGCATAAGCCGCAAGCGCAACCGGCGGCGTGATGTCCGCCAAAACCCCGTAGTAAAACGCAAAGAAATGCGCCACCAAAGGCTCCACACTTGGGATTTGGAACGCCCCTGCGGTCACGGATACCAAGATGATATAAGTCGCCGTTGTGGGCACACCCGCCCCCATGACAATACAGGCAATCGCAACCAAAATGAGCGAAAAGAACAAAGCCCATTGCTGAAGATCAAAGTCGTTAAAAAGCGGCAAAGCCGGGAAGAACGCCGCAAGATCATTTGCGGTGGTGATCACAATTGCCGTCTGCTTGATTTCTTCGATTGAGACCCTTGATCATGAAGACCCTTGCGAGCCTCCAAATGAGATATCAACGCCTTCAATGACATTCAGCGTTGCTTTCGTAATGTGTTTCTTGAGGATGGATTTCCCCTCAGCAATGTCGCCAGCCAAAACCGCATCTTTCAACGCGCTATGCTCCTCCGCGCTCCTTTGAACCCACCGGGATCGCAGCTTTTCGGCGCGATTATGGGCATGGGCCATCAAACGGTAGCGCCGACTTTGATCGTATTGGATGGCAATCAATTCGGTAAGCTTTCTCGACCCACAATTGGCAGCAATCGCCATGTGAAAATCGTGGTTCCGCTTGTCCCACTTCAACGCCGCATCCAACGGATTGGACGGCATTTCGCGCTCCACCTCAGACAAGGCGTAATGGGCAGCAACAACAGATGATCGCCAGTCAACATTGGTATTGTTGATCGCCCATTCAAAGGCCAACGCCTCCAACTCCGCACGTACCCGGCTGCTGTCCTTCAGATCCTCTTGCGAGGCTTGCAGAACCCGAAACCCCTTTGATTCCTTAAAGCTCACATACCCCTCGCCCACCAAAAGCGCCAACGCCTCGCGCACAGACGGGTGTGAAACCTCATATGCCCGCTTTAAGGCCTCAATATTGAGCTTCTCCCCCGGTTTGAGCACCCCAAGAGATATGTCGCGCCGCAATTGATCGGACAGCGTTGCGATGACTGATTTGGTCTTGATCATCGCCCCTCTCCCTAAAACCAACATCTCCACAAAACTTATGTTCCAAAATCATATGACGCAAATGAATAATAATATGTGGTGACATTTCATAATATGATTTTATAAATCATATGGAGGCAGAATCTCATCCCTGAACAAAAGTGGAGTTCCCCAGTGAGCCAGATAAAGCGACAATTGCGGTCGGTCGTAACGGGGGGATCAGGTGCCGTGGGACGTGCCGTGATCGCCGCGATGGTAGCACGCGGGGATGAAGTCGTCTGTCTTGACCTCAAGGCACCCAGCGACCCCGACATATGCTTTATCAAGGTGGATGTGTCGGAGCGCCGCTGCGTTGATGCGGCATTTGAACAGGCCGCACAGACGCTGGGCGGGATCGATACTCTGGTTCATGCGGCGGGCGTCATCTCAATTGCGCCGTTCAGCGACCTTGAGGAAGCGGATTTTGAGCGCATGGTGAACATCAATATGCTTGGCGCGTTTCGGGTCGCACAACAGGCCTGCACCTATATGAAAGCGCGCGGAGGCCGGATCGTGTTCATCACGTCAATCCATGGACAGATCGGCGTTCCGGGTCGTTGCGCCTATGCGACGACGAAAGGCGGGGTCGCAGCTATGGCGCGGGTTATGGCCGCCGAACTGGCCGAGCACCGCATCCGTGTGAATGTTCTTGCCCCCGGCCCCATCGAAGGCGGCATGCAGGGGGATGATCGCTCCCGCGCCGGTTGGGTGACCGCAACGCCCAGCCTTCGCGTCGCCTATTTGGACGAGGTCGCAGGGGCCGCCGCCATGTTAACGTCGGAAAACGCAAGCTTTGTAACCGGCCAGATCATAGCCGTTGACGGAGGGGTCAGCACGGTGCGCGCCTTCGATATTACCGGGCCGGAAACACCCAAATAAGGTAACAGCTCAAAGCCGCGCCAACGGCTCAACTCCCCCGCTCAAAACACTGCTCCCCCTGCGGTGACGATGCACAACTCAGCCCGACCTTCGCCAATTGGACGCTCGGGAACGCCTGCGCAGGCCACCTGCTCTCGATCAAGTGATCGCAGGCGGCTGGACGGGCTCCCGGCACTTTCGTAGCCTTTGAGCTCAAACATCTTAAAGGAAGCTAACGAATGTCCAAACCCATGAAACATATAGCTTTTCTCACAGCTTTCAGCGCCGCCGTTGTCGCAAGCTCCGCCGCCGTGCAGGCACAATCCGCCACCGATATAGGCAAAATGTCCTTTTTCATCACCAGCGTGGGCTCTCCCAATGGCGCAAATTTTGGCGGTCTGGAGGGCGCTGACGCACATTGCACAACCCTCGCCGAGGCGGCAGGCTCCTCCAAGACATGGGCCGCCTATTTGAGCACCAGCATGGTCATTGACCGCAGCAGCGGCTCCGCTCAGATCACCGACGGCATCAGTGCCCGCGACCGTATCGGGTCAGGCCCGTGGTACAATGCCGTAGGCGACATGATCGCAAAAGACATCGACGACCTGCACAGCGCTTCGGTCAATATCAATCTGGAAACCGGGCTCGACGAAAACGGCGCTCAGGTCAACGGACGCGGTGCGACACCAAACAAACACGACATCCTGACCGGAACCGATTCAAATGGCCACTTCTCCACTGCGGGGGGCGATACCACATGCGGCAACTGGACCAGTGACGGCGAAGGCTCTGCCATTGTCGGGCACCACGACCGGATCGGATTGAACGCGTCGCGCAATATGGTCTCGTGGAATTCGGCCCATGGCTCGGCGGGATGCGGCGCCGATGACCTGCCAAGAACAGGCGGCGCGGGCCTGCTTTACTGCTTCGCTGTCGAGTAAATCACCCCGCTCTTCGCCCGCCACAAACAACGCGGGCGAAGACCACCGCGATCAAAGCCGGTCTAGATACCAGACCCAAACACCCCGATCACCCGGCCTTTTCTTCCAACTCCAGCCACTCGGTCTCGGCACGGGCCAAAGCCTCCTGCCGCTCAGTCAAACCTTCCGAGGCCTTTTGAAACTTCACCGGCGATTTGGCGAATAACTCAGGATCAGCCAGAAACTCCGTCAACTTGGCAATCTCCGCCTCCAGACGGCTGATCTCACCGGGCAGCTTGTCCAAACGCGCCCGCTCCTTGTTGGATAAACCCCCAGAGACCTGCGTCACAGGCGCAGCGCGCTGAACCTTTGCCTTGGCCTTGGTCTTGACCGCCATGGGCGCCGCATCGCCGCGCTGCTCCAGATAATCACTCCAACCACCCGCATAAATCGTGGCCCTGCCATCCCCCTCCATCGCAATGGTGGTAGAGGCCACACGGTCCAGAAAATCCCGATCATGCGACACAATCAAAACCGTGCCTTGGTAATCGTCAATGATCTCCTGCAACAGATCCAGCGTCTCCACATCAAGATCGTTCGTCGGCTCGTCAAGCACCAGAAGATTGCTCTCGCGCGCCATGATCCGGGCCAGCAACAACCGCGCCCGCTCACCGCCCGATAGCGACGCCACAGGCCCGCGCGCCTGTTTGTCGTCAAACAGAAATTCCTTGAGATACCCCACCACATGCTTGGGCGTGCCACGCACCATAATCTGATCATTGCGCCCGGACACACCCAATTCCGGCGATCCGGTCAGGTTTTCCCAAAGCGTGCTGGTCAAATCCAACTTGCTGCGGTTTTGATCAAACGTGCCAACCTCCAAATTGGTGCCCATCTTGACGCTGCCGGCACCGGGCTCAATCTCCCCGGTCAGGATTTTCAACAACGTGGTCTTGCCAACCCCGTTGGGCCCCACAAACGCCACCCGGTCGCCGCGGTGGATCTTGATCTCGAAATCCTCCACGATCCGCGTCGCACCAAACGCATGGGAAATGTCCCTAGCCTCAATCACCCGCTTGCCCGACGGGGCCGCATCTGCCAACTCCATCTTCGCCGCACCCGCGCGCTTGATCTGCGCACTGCGGGTCGCACGCAATTCCGCCAAACGCCGAACCCGGCCCTGATTGCGGGTGCGCCGCGCTGAAATCCCCTCAACCGCCCATTTGCCCTCGCGCTTGATCAACCGGTCCAACTTGTGGCGCTGCGCATCCTCTTCCTCAAAAATCTTGTCGCGCCATTCCTCAAACTCCGCAAAACCGCGCTCGCGCCTGCGGGTCTGGCCCCGGTCCACCCAAAGCGTGGCACGGGTCAGGGCCGACAAAAACGCCCGGTCATGAGAAATCAGCACAAACGCCTTGCGGGTGGCTTTCAGATAATCCTCCAGCCACAAAATAGCGGAAATATCCAAATGGTTGGTGGGCTCGTCAAGCAGCATCAAATCCGCATCCGACGCAATCAACCGCGCCAAAGCCGCCCGCCTGCGCTCACCGCCCGATGCATTCTCAGGCTTGGTGGCAGGATCGATCTTCAAGCCCTCAAACACAGGCATGATCTTGTAAGCCTCGCTGGGATCAAGACCGCTTTCCGCATAATCGCCCAGCGTGTCAAACCCCGAAATATCAGGCTCCTGCTCCATATAGCCCACATTGAGCCCCGGCTGCTTGAACACCGTGCCGCTATCGGCCTGCACAATCCCGGCCATGATTTTCATCAATGTGGATTTGCCCGAGCCATTGCGACCCACAAGTGCCGTGCGGTCGCCCTCCTCGATGCTCAAAGAAAGCTTGTCAAACAAAGGATTACCGCCGAAAGTCAGCGAGATATCTGTGAGCGTCAGTAAAGGTGGTCTGGCCATCTGCGACGTATCGGTCGCGCGAGCGCTGGGGTCAAGACGGGTTGGGGGTTTGAGAATGAAATTATCGTCAAATATTACCGCCACCCAAGCCCCCCCGATCATGGAGGCGATCGCTTGGACCGACGGTCTCAGCTTTCCCGCAGAGCGCCCCCTGCTCAACCTTAGCCAAGCCGCCCCCGTAGGGCCTCCGCCCCTGCCCTTGCGCGAAGAACTGGCCCGGCTGATCATCGACGACCCGACCGTGCATCTTTACGGCCCCGATCTGGGCCTGCCGGAGTTGCGCGCCCAAGTGGCCGACGACTGGACCGCGTCTTATGGCGGCAAGATCACGCCCGGTCAGGTGGCCATCACCTCGGGCTGCAATCAGGCGTTTTGCGGGGCCATTGCCAGTTTGACCCAAGCAGGCGATGCGGTGATCCTGCCCACGCCTTACTATTTCAACCACCAAATGCACTTGACCACCCAAGGGGTGGAGGCGCGGCTTTTGCCCTGCGGCCCGGACATGGTGCCAGACGCCAATCAGGCCGCAAAACTGATCGATGACCGCGTCAAAGCGATTGTGCTGGTCACCCCCAACAACCCCACCGGGGCCGAGTACCCCAAAGGGGTGATCCGCGCCTTTTACGATCTGGCCAAATCGCGCGGCATTGCCCTGATCCTCGATGAGACATACCGCGATTTTCACAGCCATGAGGGCGCGCCGCATGATCTGTTCACTGACGCGCATTGGGCCGATACGCTGATCCATCTATACTCGTTTTCCAAAGCGTTCCGGCTGACCGGCCACAGGGTCGGCGCCATGATCGCCTCCTTGCAGCTTTTGGAAGGCGTGGAGAAATACATCGATGCGGTCACCATTTGCCCCAACCAACTGGGCCAACGGGCGGCACTGTTCGGCCTGCGCAATCTGGGCGACTGGGTGGCCTCTGAGCGCGTCGAGATCCTCAGGCGCAAAGCCGCCATCACCGGCGCTTTTGACGCCATATCAGGGGCCAAAATCCTGTCCTGCGGGGCCTATTTCGCCTTTGTGGAACACGGGTTTGATATGCCGTCGGACCAATTGGCCGAACGGCTGGTCAAAGAGCAATCGCTCTTGGTTCTGCCCGCCACCATGTTTGCGCCCCGCCGCGACGCGGGCGGTGACGGCACCGCCGAGCGTTGCCTGCGCATCGCTTTTGCCAATGCTGATACGGACGGAATTGCCGAATTTGCCAAACGCTGGACCGCGTTTCGCCCGAGCTAAAGCGCCTCAAAACCGGCCCTCTGAAAGCGTTTTGCCTTTAACTTGAGGCATGGGGCAACGCTCTAACGCGTTGAAATCTTGGTTTTCAGACAGCGCTCGGTGATGCCGGGTTTAAAGTGGCACGCGTCACTGGGACGGTCGCGGCTTACTTGGCCAAAAGACCCGGCAAGGTCAGCGACACTTCAGGGACGAATGTGACCAACATCAACGCCGCGAAAATCGCCAGATAAAACGGCCAAATGGTCTTGACCACTTTCTCCATCTTCACCTTGCCGATGGCACAGCCCACAAACAGACATGACCCAACCGGCGGCGTGCATAACCCCAGCCCCAAATTCATCATCAAGATCATACCAAACTGCAACGGATCAATGCCCAGCAGCTTGATCAACGGCAGGAAAATGGGCGTGCAAATCAGGATCAAAGCGGCCATGTCCATGATCATCCCCAACAACAACAACATGGCGTTGATCATCAACATAATCGCAATCGGGTTGTCCGAGATCGAGGTTACAAACCCCACAATCCGCGTGGGCACCTGATTGAAAGTCAGCATGTAGCCAAAAGCAGACGCACAGGCGATCAGGATCATCACCATGGACGTCGTGCGCACCGCGCGCGTCACCGACGTAACAAACGCGTCCCAGGTCAAACTGCGGTACACAATCAAAGTCACCAATGCCGCGTAAATCGTGCCAAATGCGCCAGATTCCGTGACCGTAAAGATGCCCGTGAGAACCCCGCCCACAATGATCACAGCCGTGAACAACCCCGGCAATGCGGTGATGAATGAGATGCCCAAAACGGTCCAGCCGGGGAAAGGCTCGGACGGATACCCGCGCTTGACCGCCACCAGATAGGCCGCCAAGGCCAGACAGACACACATCAAAACCCCCGGCACAATGCCTGCCACAAATAAGCTAGAGATCGAAATGCCGCCGCCCGCGGCCACCGCAAACAAGATCATGTTGTGACTGGGCGGGATCAAAATCCCCGCAATCGACGACGTGACCGTCACATTGACCGCATAATCCTCGTCATAACCCTTCTCCTTCATCACCGGTATCAGGATCGAGCCCAAAGCAGACACATCCGCCACCGCCGAGCCCGAAATGCCGCCAAACAGCATCGAGGAGAAGACATTCACCACCCCCAAACCACCGCGCACAGATCCGACCGCAGCGGAGGCAAACTTGACCAACCGCATGGCAATCCCGCCATGGAACATCAACTCGCCTGCGAAAATGAAAAACGGAATGGCCAAAAGCGAAAACACATTGACGCCCGACACCAGACGCTGAAAAGCCACCACCAAGGGCAAGCCCTCATACCAAAATGTCGCCAATGCCGCGACACCAAGGCCGAAGGCGACAGGAAGACCAATGATCACACAAAAGGCGAAAAGCCCCAAAAGAATTGCAAGGCTCATTCGCCAATGTCCTCAGGTACCGTATGGCCAAGCGCCATACGCGTTAAATGACCAATAGAGAAAAGACAGACCATCACACCGCACAGCGCAATGGGAAGCGACCGCAACCCCTCAGGTACGTTGAGAAGCGGGATCAAACTGCCCCATTTGAACACGGTCAGCCCGTAACTTTGAACCGCCATGATGCTGCCGAAAATAACCAAAATAACATGCGAGATGACCGTGAACACCGACTTGACCCGTGCGGGTACGACCTCGCGGAAATAACTGACGCCCAGATGGGTGTTCTCGTGAATGCCCACAGCCGCGCCAATGAAGGTGATCAACATCACCAAAAGCAATGACACCTGCTCAACCCAAGTGGGCGTGTCGTTGAGCACATAACGGCCCCAGACCAGCCAGCCAAAAATGACCGTCAAAACCACCAACCCGACGCCGGTTATGATTTTGCTGATAAACGCAAGCATATCGAGTGCGGCGTAAAATGCGGCCACGATCCCGGTCGGTTTAGGTGACATGTCAGGGGTGCTCCTCAAAGCAAGGCAGCGATGCACGACCGCTGCCTTGAGACTAGGTGAGACGCGGTTGCGATTAATCTGTGTTTTTGATCAGATCAACCAAAGGCACCAAGTCAGGATTGGCCGCGAGATATGTCTCGTAAACCGGCACCATGGCGTCTTGGAACGGAGCTTTGTCGGCGATCTCGTTGAACGTCACACCGCTCTCCAGAACTTTCGCCCGGCTGGCCTCTGCACGCTCGGCCCAAAGTCCGCGCTGCAATTCCGCACTTTCCACAGCCGCCGCTTTCACAGCCGCCTGATCGTCTGCGGACATGGCGTTGAACACATCGGTGTTGATGCACACGCACTCAGGAATGATCAAATGCTGCGACAAGGAATAGTACCCTGCCACCTCAAAATGCCCTGTGCTCTCATAGGACGGCCAGTTGTTCTCAGCTCCGTCAACCACGCCGGTGGACAAAGACTGATACACTTCCGAGAACGCCATCGGTGTCGGATTACCGCCCAATTGCTCGATCATGCCGGAATAAAGATCGTTGTTCATCACCCGAACTTTAAGACCGGCCACATCTTCAGGCGTGTTGATCGGCTTGACGGAGTTGTAAAAAGACCGCGCGCCACTGTCATACCATGCCAGCGCCATCAGCCCCTTGGCCGCCATCCCGTCCGAGATCTTCTGGCCGCCCTCACCGTCCAAAACCCGGTGCATATGCGCCATGTCCTTGAAGATGAACGGCAGCGATACCACGTTGGCTTCCGGTGCGATCGGACCAATGGGCCCCAGATTGAAATTGCCCACATCAAGCGCGCCGATGCGCACCTGCTCAATGGCATCAGGCTGGCTGCCCAAAACACCGCCGTGGAAATTTTTGACCGTCACCCGGCCATCTGTTTTAGCGGCCACCAACTCGGCAAATTTGTCCAAAGCGACCGTGTTCGGGTATCCATCAGGATGGATGTTCCAGGCACGCAATTCGGCAGCCTGAGCGGTCATGGCGGAAAAAGACACTGCGACGGCGGCCGCGAGGGCACCACCAGTTAGAGTTTTTGTGCTGTAAAGCTTCATCAGATATTCTCCCATGATGACGCGGCTTGGTTTTTTTATGGATAGGCGCCGCGCTATACTACCATTCTAGATTACAATTTTCGACTTGTCTATGGCGTCGATGGTAAAACCTGCGCTACAAAAATTGCCACCCTGACCCGATTGCCACTACATCATTGCCACCACATCACAGATCAAAGCGTCAATCCCGCGCGCGCCCCTGCTCTGGCCCGGCCTCACACCTCTCGATGCTCCTCAACAACCGCTCCACCATGCCACGCTCCCCCGACCGGAGCCCTCCCACCTGTCGATGCTCCGCAACAACCGCTCCAACAAGCCGCTAAAACGCCCCATCGCGGGGCACCACATCAGCGAACCGGGCACCGCCCCCTCACCTCTCAATGTCCCGCAACAACCGCTCCACCGCACCACCAAAAAGCCCCATCGCCAAGCCACCACATCAGCGACCGGGGCACCGCCTCCTCACCTTTCAATGTTCCCCAAATATCCATAGCTGGAAGAAGCAACAGGCCACCACGCCCGCGACTACCCCACACCCCCTCCACGTTCACACATCATTATCCAAGCTTACCAAACCCTCACCGAACGGTGCCTTAACCCCGCCCCAGACCCGAATTTGTCATATCGATGTCATACA
>CAKZTM010000032.1 GCA_937920555.1 uncultured Paracoccaceae bacterium
GAGTGGTGGTTCGGCGCGGCAGTGATATCGATCACGCGGACCTCATCTGGGTTCCAAACGTCGCGCCACCCAGGGCGCATCTCAATCGGGTCATAGCCCACGCAGATCACCAAATCAGCGTCGCGCACTAAGGGCAGAAGATGCTTGTCGGCCAAGGGTGATAACCCTGCCCCACCCATCGCCAGCGCATGAGTCTCGGGGATCACGCCCTTGGCTTTGTAAGTCGTGATTACCGGCGCGCCATAAGTCTCGGCGAATTGCAACAACTCTGCATGGCTTTCATCGTAGAGCACATCAAGCCCCGCGATAATCACTGGCCGCTCCGCCGCATCAAGCCAAGTTTGCGCCAGCGCCAAATCGGCAGCTGCAGGTGCTGTTAGACCGGCGTTAACGCGTCTGCGAAGTCTTGGCGCTGAACGGGCATCCGCGACCGAGATCGGTACATCAATGTGAACAGGGCCATTGCGACCCTCGGTGGCGATGCCAACGGCTTTATCAGCAACGATGTCGGCCCCTTCAACAGTCAGCGTAAATGTTGCCTTGGTGATCTCACCAAATACGCGACTGTGGTCGAGGACCTGATGCGTATACGTCAGCGCCTCGTCAGGGTCGACGCATCCGGTCAGCACAATCATCGGCACGCGTTCTTGATGCGCATTGGCGACCGCGTTTACACCGTTCATAGCGCCCGGCCCGACGGTGGCCACCAAGATGGCAGGCGCTCCGTTCATATGGTGCGCTCCTTCGGCCATGAAGCCCGCGGCGTTCTCGTGCTTGCACAACACAAACTCGATCCCCGCCTTTTCTAGCGCATCAACTAGCGTCAAAACCTCGCCACCGGGCATCCCGAACGCATGGCGGCAGCCCGCCTCGTACAAACGTTCAGCAAGCAAATCGGCGGCACGTTTGGGGCTGGTCATGTGGATCTCCTGAAATGGCTTATCCGCTGGTATCAACCAGCCGCAGCCTCGGCAATGGCTTTGAAGATTGCGTCTAGTTCCTTGGCAGCCACGCTCAAATCGGGCCCCGCTTCATCCAGATATGGAGCAAACACAAAAGACGGCGTTTTGTAACTCAGCGTCGCACCACTGTCGGCCTCGGTCACATACATACGAACCGGCGCTTCAATCATCGCAGCTGTGGACAGCGCTAGAATGCGGACCGCAAACTTGTTGTTGAACACCCCAATCACGCGGTTGCCCGGAATGGTAATCCCACGGGCCTTCGCCGCTGCTGTTGGTCCAGCTTGGGTCACCACCCCCATTTTGTTGGCCTTCACCGCAGCCTTTACGTCGTCGACAAGTTGGCCATAGGATTTGGTCGTTTTCATCACCACCCATCCTTCGCGGGCGGTGACGTCTGCTTGGGCAACGCTGGCCCAAATGCTAAGGACAACAATGAGTACGGCGCGCATGTCGGGTCTCCATCTGGTGATAAATACTAAAAAACACATGCCAGAGACCCAAGCACATCACAATTCACGTCTTCGCTAACGCTTGAAGTACACGCAAAAGGCCCCCAAGCATCTGCTTGAGGGCCTTTTTTAACAAAGTCGCGCGCAGGCATCGCCTGCGCTCAATCAGATCACATGCGGGATGCGACGTTTTCCCAGTTTACCAGATTTTCCAGGAAGTTGGTCAGATAGACAGGACGCTTGTTGCGGAAGTCGATGTAGTAGGAGTGTTCCCACACGTCGCAACCCAGCAGCGTTGTCTGACCAAAGCACAGCGGGTTCACGCCGTTCTCGGTCTTGGTGACTTTCAATTCGCCGCCATCAACCACCAGCCAACACCAGCCAGAGCCGAACTGGCCCGCACCTGCGGCGGAGAAATCTTCCTTGAACTTGTCCACAGAGCCGAACGCATCGACAATGCGGCTTTCCAGCTCGGAGGGCATGGCCGATTTGCCGGGGCTCATCATTTCCCAGAACTGATTGTGGTTCCAAAGCTGGGAGATGTTGTTGAAAATGCCGGACTGCGCCACAGCTTTTGCATCATAGGTGCCGCGAATGATGTCCTCCATGGACTTGTCCGCCCACTGGGTTCCGGCAATCAGTTTATTGCCGTTATCCACATAGGCCTTGTGGTGCAAATCATGGTGATATTCGAGTGTTTCTTTGGACATGCCGTCATTTGCAAGAGCGTCATGGGCATATGGAAGATCTGGTAGTTCGAAAGCCATTTCGGGTCCCCTTCGTGGTGGTGCAAAATCACGAGGCATGATGCCTCTTGTGGTTGAGGGGACTATAGCGCAATGCGGACCGGGTAAAAGTGCAAACCAACCGGAGTGGCATCATCGGGCCGGAGATATTTCGGCGGGGCTTGGTATTGGCGCATAAGCGGTGTCAATTCGCTTGCATTGGGCGCAACGAGTGATACGGCTGCGGCATAGTATTCGCCGGTTAACTTCATGCCAAAACTTTCCGACACGCTCAAAGGCGCCCTTTTAATGATGGGGGCCATGGCGGGCTTCACCTTTAACGACGCGTTTATGCGCGGGGTTTTGCAGGACATCCCGCTGTTTCAGGCGGTGTTCTTGCGTGGTTTATTTCTGTCGCTTTGTCTGGGCGTTTTGGCGTGGCGGCGCGGGGCGTTGCTGTTTCGCCCGGCCCCGGCAGACCGGTGGCGGATCAGATTGCGATCAGGTGCGGAGGCTTCGGGCACGTTTTTGTTTCTGACCGCTCTGAGCCTTCTGCCCTTTGCCAACATTGCCGCGATCATGCAGGTGATCCCTTTGGCGGTCACGTTGGGGGCCTATCTTTTTCTGGGCGCGCCCATTGGTTGGCGGCGGATTGCGGCGATTTTGATCGGTTTTATGGGCGTTTTGATTGTGATCCGGCCCGGCACGGACGGGTTCAGCTTTGCCTCTGTGCTGGTTTTGATCGTGGTGGGTATTGTGGTGGTGCGCGATCTGGCCTCCAAGGTTTTATCGCCAACGATCCCGTCAGTGGCGGTGTCTTTGCACGCAGCCGTATTGCTGACGCTGATAAACGGCGCTTTGATGCTGGGCCAGGACTGGGTGGCGGTCAGTACAGCCCATTGGCTGTCGATTGGCATTGCGGCAGTGGTTCTAACGGCGGGTTATATTTGCTCAGTCTCAGCCATGCGGGTGGGTGATATCGCGGCCATTGCGCCGTTTCGCTATACAAGTCTTCTTTGGGCGATTGCGATCGGGGTGGTGTTTTTTGACGAAATCCCGGACCGTTGGACCTTGTTGGGCTCCGCAATCATCGTGGCCATGGGGGTATTTAGTTTCTACAGAGAGAGGAAACTCTCCAAGGCGTGACAATCATTTCCAGTCTTGGCGTAATCTAATTAGGGCCAATGCACAAATGGGGATCAGTGCGATGCAAGGCAAACAACCCATAAGAAATAGTGCAACCATTATCGGGGTGCCTAGCGATAGTGCGCCGCCAACGATAGAAACGCCCAAAAACCAAAGCAAAAACGCGGCCATGACCCCGCATGTCGTCATAAGGGGCCTTGCTTCTAACTGACTACGAAACCATTTCCACATTCCGCGCCCTCTCATCGCGGCTAGACCGCCAAAAGCGCAGCCGCGACCCGTCTGCCTTCGGACAGAAGCACGTTATAGGTACGGCAGGCCGAGGGGGTGCCCATAGCCTCATAGGCCAGACCGGCGGCTTTCAGCGCCTCTTTGAACGCTGCGGGCGGGTGGTCAATATCCGCCCCCATACCCAAAAACAACACGTCCATTCCGGCGGCTTCTAAGAGGATCGTCTCCAGATCCTCCAGCCCGCCCCACGGTTTTGGACCCGATGGCATCATGAGGATATTGCCTTTGTGGATCTCGCCCGCGATCCGGAAGAACCCCGGACCATAGCCGTCAATGGGCGGCATTCCATCGAAGTCGATCTCATTCATGCGCATAACAGCTTAACTCCACGACGGCAGGCTAAGGACAACAGAGGCCACAATAACCACATATGCGGTGGCGCGAAACAGTGCCTCGCGGGAGGGATCGAATATTTTTTGCCCCACAAGCGTGGCCAGTGCGTAGGGGATGACGAGGATCAGGCCGAGCCATATCCGCTCGGGCGTCATCAGGCCGCGAAAGACGAGCATGCCAAAGCCTGCGATTGTGATCAGAAAGAAGAATATGATGATGTTGGCGCGGGTGACTTCGGGCCGGTAAGGCCCAGACATATACATCATGATCACCGGAGGACCGGCGAGGCCAAAAAAACCGCTCATGAAGCCTGCGATACTGCCCACACCGAACGTGCCTGCCGGTCCAAGCCGTTTTGTATAGCGCCAGCCTGAGATCATCAGGGCCAGAAGGACCACGATCAGGCCCGAGACGATCCAGCGGAATATGTCGCTTTGGGTGGTGGCCAGAAAATAGATGCCCAGCGGGATGAACAAGACGGCCGAGGCGGTCAGGCGGGCGACATGGCGCGGCTCGCCGTCGCGAATACCGCGTTTGAGCAAGGGGAGTGCGCCGATCCCGTCCATGATTTGCAGGGCCACCACAGTCGTGATCGGGTCAGTAAAGATGCCCATGACAGGGATGAAGATCATGCCCGCACCAAAGCCTGCAAAACCGCGCACGATGCCTGCAATGATAGAGGCTAGTATGATCCAATAGATGCCGTTGCTGGCGAGGGCTGTTGCCAGCCCGTCTAGCATGTCGCGCTCAATGGCGTATTTGGCCGGGTGACAGGGTCACGCATCGACGCCCGCGAATTGCGTGCCCGCATTGCCGTCTTTCTTTTCCCAATCGCGCGTCACGCCGAGTTTGAGAAGCACCGGAGAAGCTACAAAGACCGACGAATATGTCCCTACTATCACGCCCCAGATCATCGCGAATACGAAGCCGCGGATCACATCACCGCCGAACACGTAAAGGGCGATTAGGGCCAGAAGTGTCGTCACCGAGGTCATGACGGTGCGGCTCAAGGTCTCGTTAATCGACAGGTTCAGGACTTCCTTGAGGGTGGTTTTCTTGAACTTGCGCAAGTTTTCACGCACCCGGTCAAACACCACAACAGTGTCGTTGAGTGAGTAGCCCACGATGGTCAGGATGGCCGCGATGATGGCAAGGTTGAATTCCAGTTGCACAAGGGCAAACACCCCGATGGTCAGGATCACGTCATGCACAAGTGCCACGACCGCGCCCACGGAGAACTGCCATTCAAATCGGAGCCAAATGTAAAACAGCACAGCAGCCACAGCCAGCACCAGTGCCAACACACCTGCTTGTACCAATTCACCGGACACTTTCGCCCCCACGCTATCTGTGGACAGGAACTTGATGCCGGGAAAGGACGCTGTGAGTGCGTCTTTGACAGACACAATCGCTTCGTTTTGTATCGCCGGATCATTGTCTTTTTGCTCGATGCGCACCATGGCGATGTTTTTGGCCGTGCCGGTCAGTTCTGCGGCGGGATCGCTGATTTTGGTCACGGATGTATCACCGATGCCAAGCGTGTCCACGACGCCGCGAATATCACCTGCGGGCACGTCATCGGCGGTTTCCACCATCAACATGGAGCCGCCGCGAAAGTCGATCCCGTAGTTCAAACCGGCTGTGAAAAACAGCACGATAGAGGCAATTACGGCCAGTGTGGACAGGCCCAGCGTGAACTTGCCTGCGCGGAAGAAATCGATCTTGGTCTCTTTGGGAACGAGTTTCAAACGCATGGTTTATACCTCAATCGTCTTGGGACGACGGGCGTCGTACCATGTTACTATCATAAGGCGCGTCACATAAATCGCCGTGAAGACCGAGGTGATGATGCCAAGACCCAGCGTAATCGAGAAGCCGCGCACTGGGCCAGAGCCCAGCATGAACAGGATTATGGCCGCAATGAAGGTCGTAATATTGGCGTCAATGATTGCCGAGAGTGCTTTTTCATAGCCAAGTTGGATGGCGCGGGCCGGTCCTTTGGCGGTTTTGAGCTCTTCGCGTATGCGTTCAAAAATCAGCACATTGGCATCCACCGCCATACCAATGGTCAGCACGATGCCCGCAATGCCCGGCAAGGTGAGCGTGGCCCCTATGAGGCTTAGGAGCCCGAAGATCAGCGCCACGTTGAGGATCAGCGCGATATCGGCAAATACGCCAAACAGACCATAGGAGAGCGCCATAAAGATCAGCACGCCTGTGAAGGCGACGATGGCCGCGATCCGGCCCGCATCAATGCTATCTTGGCCTAGTTCCGGGCCAACGGTGCGTTGTTCAAGCACGTTAATCTCTGCGGGCAGCGCGCCTGCGCGCAGGAGGATTGCAAGGCGCGTGCTTTCTTCGACCGAGAAATTCCCGGTGATAATGCCCGAGCCGCCGGGGATATGTGACTGAATGGTCGGGGCTGAGATCACCTCTTCATCGAGCACAATCGCAAACGGATTGCCGATGTTGCCTGCGGTATATTCGCCGAAGATGCGTCCGCCCGTTGGGTTTAGCCGGAAGGAGACCGCGGGGCTATTATTTTGGTCAAAGGACGGTTGCGCGTCGACCAGATGTTCACCGGAGATAACCGGTCTGCGCTCCAAAATGTAGAATGCGCCGGGCTCATCAATGGAAGGGTAGATGATATTGCCAGCCCCTGCCCGCGCATTTTCGTCACCGGTCCGGTTTACGACAGGATGGAAGGTCAGCTTGGCGGTTTGGCCGATCAATTCCAAAAGCTCTTCTGCCGAGCCGATGCCGGGCACTTGGATCAAAATACGGTCCTGACCCTGGCGTTGAATGGTCGGCTCGCGGGTGCCTGCCTCGTCAACTCGTCTGCGGATGATCTCCAGCGATTGCTCCATGGTGCGATCATCGGTTGCCTGACGCTCTGCCGCCGACATTGTCAGGGTGATGGTATCGTTTGAGCCTGCAACTTCGAAATCCTGAGAGCCTGCACCCGTAAGCGACACAATCGGCGAGGTCAGGGCACGCACCGCCTCTATACCCGGCGTTAGACCGGTTGGCTCGCCAATGCGTACGGTAAGCGTGTCCCCCTCGACGCCGATGCGGCGCACAGTACCAACGGTGTCACGCAGCTCGCGCAACGCGTCGCGCACTTCTGGCCACATTCCGTCCATCCGGTCGGCATACACCTCTTCGACTTCCACCTCGACCAAAAGATGTGCCCCGCCGCGTAGATCAAGACCAAGATTGACCAGTCCACTGGGGAGTACCGACGGCCATGTATCGTCTTCGACACCTTCGGCCAGCGCATCATTGTGGCTTTCGACCTTGGCATAAAACAGATTGGGCATTGCGAGCCACAGACCCAAAGCGCAAAGCCCCCAGACCAATAGCTTCTTCCAAAGCGGAAACTCTAGCATCTTATAAAACGATCCTCTTGGCCCGAAGGGACAGACTTATTCAGCGCCCCGAAGGGACAGTTTTGTTCAGTACCCTGAAGGCAGGGATTTACTCAGTTGGTTCGGTCTTGCTGAGAACATTCACAATCGTAGACTGCACAACACGCACTTTGACGCCGGATGCGATTTCCACCTCAACCTCATTGTCGTCTTTGACCTTGGTGACTTTGCCAATGAGACCGCCTTGGGTGACGACCTGATCGCCACGACGCAGCGCGGCAACCATCGCTGCATGTTCTTTCATCTTCTTTTGTTGGGGGCGGATCATCAGGAAATACATAATCGCAAAGATCAGAATGATCGGAACGAAGCTCGCAAATCCGCCCATCGGAGAAGCCCCCGCAGCTTGTGCATAGGCAGGTGTCGCAAACAGCATAAGTATCCCCTTTAGATAACCGTCAATTCAAGTGCGCGGACCCTATAGCTGGGCCGATTTGGATGCAAGACGCATGGCCCTGCTCATGTCCATTTTTCAGTTAAGTTTCGGGTGGGCAAAATTCAATCTGATGTTGAAAAAGAAAATGGCCTCCCAGAAACACATCTGAGAGGCCACTTGTAGCAAAGTAACTGGCCAACATACCAGCACAGAAACTCGCTCCCTGCGTTGAGATTTAGTGCTAAGCCCCCGCTCGCACTAGTCGCATCAAGTACCAACGCTTGAGCAAAGCCTCCACATTGGTAGCCGGGTCCGAACAAACCGCTCCGGGAAAAACATGGCCATGTCCGACCGCTCACCGTTACGGTAAGAATCCCATCTTACCCACATTTACCCTACAAAAATGGGACTGAAATTTCAAATGGAGAATATTCCCAATGAGACAAATTTCGCTGATTTAATAAGTACCGCCAAGGTAATGAAATTTATGTTTAATCTGTCCTTGTTAATAACCTGTTAATAATTAAGGCAAAATTAAGGCAGCTTGAGCGCGTAAAAAATACACACGAAAAACGACTCGCCCTTAACTTGAAAAGTGACCCTTCGATTCATCCGCGCTATCGTTCCGGCCACAATCTCACATTGCCCAGCCCCACCAAATGGCGCATAAACCGCGCAAATTTATCATACCGGACCTGACCCCATGCACGACATTCGCCTGATCCGCTCCAACCCGGACGCTTTTGATGCAGCACTTGCCCGCCGTGGAGAAGGCCCGCGCGCGCAAGAAATTTTGGCCATTGATGAGAGCAGGCGCGCCAAGATCAAGGCGTCCGAAGGCGCGCAGGCGGAGCGCAATGCTGCCTCCAAGCTGGTGGGAGCCGCGAAAGCTTCTGGCGATGAGGCGGAGTTTGAGCGTCTACGCGCTTTGGTGGCGTCCAAGAAAGATGAGCAGGCCGCACTAGAGGACGCCGTGAAGGCGGAGGAAGCCCGGCTGACTGGCCTTTTGGAAGTGCTCCCAAACAGCCCCTATGACAGCGTGCCAGACGGTGCGGATGAGGCCGACAATGTGGAGATCAATCGCTGGGGCAATCCGCGCAATTTCTCATTTACCCCAGTTGAGCATTTTGAAGTGCCTGCGGCAGCGGCGGGATTGGATTTTGAGACGGCGGCGAAAATCTCAGGCTCGCGTTTTGTGGTAATGAAAGGTGCTATGGTCCGTCTACAGCGGGCATTGGCGCAGTTCATGCTTGATACGCATATTACAAAGCATGGTTTGACGGAAACCTGGGTGCCGGTGATCGTGCGGGACGAAGCCATGTACGGCACCGACAAGCTGCCCAAGTTCGGTGAGGACAGCTATCAAACCACAAATGGATGGTGGTTGATCCCTACATCTGAGGTGCCGCTCACCTATACGGTTGCAGGCGACATCCTAAGTGATGCGGACTTGCCCATTCGCATGACCGCCCATTCACAATGTTTCCGCTCCGAGGCTGGATCTGCCGGCAAGGACACCACCGGCATGCTGCGTCAACACCAGTTTGAGAAGGTTGAAATGGTGTCGATCACCAAGCCCGAGGATAGCGATGCGGAATTGGAGCGCATGACCAAATGCGCTGAAGGCATTCTTGAGGCGCTCGACCTGCCCTACCGGACCGTTGTTCTATGCACAGGTGATATGGGGTTTGGCGCCCGGCGCACTCATGATATCGAAGTTTGGCTCCCCGGCCAGAACACGTACCGGGAGATCAGCTCGTGCTCCACAACCGGTGATTTTCAGGCCCGCCGGATGAATGCCCGCTTTCGCCGCGCAGACGGCAAACCGGAATTCGTTCACACTCTGAATGGCTCCGGCCTTGCGGTCGGACGGTGTTTGATCGCTGTGGTTGAGAATTATCAGCAAGAAGATGGCTCGATCACCATTCCGGCTGTTCTTCAGCGCTATATGAGCGACGCACAGACCATTAGCACGGATGGGCAATTGATCTGACGCTCCATTTGGGCGCCGTAGCAACATTTTTCCGCTACATTTTGTAACCATAGGACTTTTTGGTATTCACGGCCCAGCATTGTGGTATATGTAGCGCATGAGGCAGGCCACAACGGTTCGCTCAAGCAGTAATACGCCTAAAAAACAAAATCCGTCACATAAACGGAGGGGCAAGATGAGATCTACCGCAGTTTTATGCGCATGTTTGGCGTTTGGCGCCTGTGCGCAACCGGAATTAATAAGTCTTGATGATATTCGTGATGCGCGCGGGGAATTGCCCGGGTTCAGCACGGTGATCAATTGCAGCAATGCACCGAAGATTATTTTCGACAAGCACGGCGAGATTGTGGAGATGATCCATCCGATCCGTCATCCGTCGTGTTCGGAGAAAGTGACAAAACGCGATCGGGCAAGATCGCGGGTCATTCTGGAGAGCACAGATAAGAGCTCGCCGGTAAGAGCGACCCCGGAGCCTACACCGATTGAGCAAACCTCCGCGGAACCACTTACGCCAAAAGTGCCGAATTTGCGTCCCACTACACCGGTGGCACCGATCCTGCCTGTGGCATGCAATGACCCCGATGATTGTCATGATCATCCTGATCATGATCCGTTGACCCATGATAACGCGTTAGAGCAACGGACCATTCACGGTATTGTGCCTGTCGCTGGTGGCTAAAGCGTTTTGCTTTTAACTTGAGACATAAGACATCACCCAACGCGTTGAAATCTTTGATTTCAGAAAGCTTTAGGTGGTTCCGGATTTAAGGCCTAACGCTCTAGGAGTGTGTTGTGACGGGCCTAATTGGCGCGCCACCCATCGGTGTTGATCTGGATCCATACCGGAGCCCGGCCATTTGGCAGCTCAATGTTGAGCAACAGCTCCGCATCTCGGCGCAGGACGCTGCAAAACACCCCTTCCCCGACTTCTTGAGTGTCAATGCAGTCTGAGATTTCGAATCCCATGGGCACCATCACCTCAAAGGCACGCGCAGAGCTGCGGCCGGTGATTCTGGTGCCCAGCCCCAAGGGGCCGTAAGCCTCTGGGGTCTCAAGACTGTAAGTGACCGGCAATGCTGCGGGACCGGGAGAAAATACCGCCCCAGCCAATGCGGGCCCTGCCAGGCCGCCGAACGTGTTGATGCCAAACAAAACAGCATGCAGTCCCGAACTGCGGCCAAAGGCCCCGGGCAGGCTTTTGGGGCGAAACACAAAACACAACCCCAACCCGATCAACATCATCAGGAGGATCGCGAAGAATTCCAAAGTGGCCACATCAATATTTGGGATGCGCACTTTTGCATATTTTGCGATCTCAGTGGTGGCCGGAACAGGGTTTTTCAAAATATCGGCGAGGATCAAACACATGCTTCCAACCAGCGACGCCAAGATGATCGCCCAAAAGCCAACGGGTGGCTGTGCGGGTTTGGGGCCGCGTGTGGCGGAGGGGGTCAGGTCAAAAGTCTCGAACGACATGGTTTGTCTCCCGGTTGGTGAACTCTGCACAAGCAGGTTGCTTTATCCAACCGGGATGACGAAGTGATAAGTCTCACAGTCTTTGGTAAAAATCGGACGCTTAACGGGTTGCGCCATAAAGGCCGCCGACGAACTCGGTCGGTGTTTCCAGATACAGCCCGCCACCAACTTGATCGGCATTGCTGCCAAAGAACTGGCCGTCAATGCTGGACGAGTTAATGGTCACATCCGCACTGGACAATCTGGAGCCAAAGGATGTGCCCGAAAGATTGGTTGGATCAATGGACATGGATGCGCCGGGATTGCCCGGCAACACACCGCTGAGTGTTCCGGCCACTTGCCCCCCCGCGAAATCCACGTTGAGGTTGATCGTGCCCGCGCCAAATTCGATATTCTGATTCATAGTCTTCACAACGCCCGTGTAGGTGGCAAACGACGACGGAAGACCAGACAGAGACGTGCGATTGCCATCAACAAAGAACATCGTATCGAGTGGACGTGACGTCTGATCTGTAACGAGGGTAAAATAGAGGATATCAGGCGTCACCGGACCGTCTTGGAGCAGGGTCCCCACGGCAAGGACATTGGTTCCTCCAAAATCCGCGTAGGTGTCATCGGGTTGGCGGGTCAGGAACAGCGACGAGCCGCCGACATTCACGGTGACATTGGTGTCGCTGGTGAAGCTCACCGTAACGGCATCAGAGGACACACCGCCCGGATCGCCTAATAGGGCCACGCCGACGGTGCTCGCATTTTGTGAAAACGTGCGGCCGGTAATATTGCTTGTGTTAAATTCCGATATCTCGGCGCCCGCGCATGCTGACAGACCGATTGCGACCGTCAAAGCCGTTGCATAATTTTTCAAAACGCGTCTCCACTCGTTAAAATGTAAATTTTGTGTTAACCTATACAATCATAAGTACAGCTCAATTGTCTTATTTAACGCCAGAGTAATTAACCGACAAAATAGCAACTAATTTCACACACATCTGTCGTGTCTTGGTAATGAGCTGCTCCGCTTGAGCGCAATCCAAGCATGATCGCGATGGACCGGCGCAAAAATCTCCACTAAACCGCGCTCGTGGAGCAATTTGATGTCATCATTATAGGCGCGGGCGGCGCGGGGCTTATGTGTGCCGCGCAGGCCGGGCAAATGGGGGCGCGGGTCCTTCTTTTGGATCATGCGGACAAGCCGGGCAAGAAAATCCTGATTTCGGGCGGCGGTCGGTGCAATTTCACCAACACCGGTGCCGAGCCTGCCCGGTTCTTGTCTGAAAACCCGCATTTCGCAAAGTCCGCGCTAAGCCGCTACACGGCGCAAGATTTTATTGATTTGGTCGATCGCCACTACATCGCGTGGCACGAAAAGACCTTGGGTCAGTTGTTCTGTGACGGCTCGGCCCGCCAAATCGTCGCAATGCTCAGGGACGAATGCGACAAAGGCGGGGTCACCCTTCGTCTTTCCCAAAATACTCAAAATCTGGACCATGCGGACGGGATATTTCGCGTGGGCGATGCGCGGGCCCCGCGGCTTGTCATTGCCACGGGCGGACCATCGATCCCGAAAATGGGGGCCACGCGGTTTTCATACGACGTCGCAAAGCGATTTAATATCAATGTGATAGAGCCACGCCCTGCCCTCGTCCCGTTTACGCTGAACGACGATGAGATCATGTTCAAGAACCTCTCAGGCGTCGCCACTGAGACCATCGCCAGCACCAATGACGCCCATTTTCGCGAGGCCAGTCTGTTTACCCATAAGGGTCTTTCGGGACCGGCGATCTTACAAATTTCCTCGTATTGGCGTCCCGGCGATGGTGTTTCTTTGAACCTCACGCCTAATGCGCCAGACGATTGGTTGATTGCGGCGAAAAAGACCCAGCCCCGGGCCCATCTCAAGACCGTTCTTGCCCAACACCTTCCATCGCGCTTGGCCCAGGCGCTGGCGGACCGGATTGATCTGAGCACGGAGCTTTCAAACACGCCCGATAAGCTGCTGGCCGCTATCCAGACAGAGCTTTGGAGCTGGCCTTTTACACCCAACGGGACCGAAGGTTTTGCCAAGGCAGAGGTGACAGCAGGTGGGGTCGACACGAACGCTCTGTCGTCCAAGACAATGGAGGCCAAAGCGGTTCCGGGTCTTTATTTCATCGGCGAGGCTGTAGACGTGACAGGATGGCTGGGCGGATATAATTTCCAATGGGCGTGGTCATCAGGGTGGGCAGCGGCTCAGCATATTGGGACGGTTTATGAAAGTTAATGTCATCGGTGCCGGTATTATTGGCGCGGCTCTTGCTTGGCGGCTGACGAAGGCCGGAGCTGATGTAACGCTGATCGATCCGCACCCCCCCGGTGGTGTGGCCAGTGCGGCCTCTTTTGGATGGATCAACGCAGCCCATGGCAATCCGCGCAATTATTTTGATTTGCGCATGGCCTCCATGACCGCTTGGCACCGGCTCAAAAAGCAAGACGCGACCGTGCCATTTCACCCCGACGGCACGCTTTACATGCATTATGACACCGACCACGACCGCCATTTCGCGGAGCATTCCGCATGGGGCTATGATCTGCGGTGGATGGAGCGTGACGAAATCGCGAAAGCCGAGCCAAATCTCGCAAACCCGCCGGAGCGGTGTTTGTATGCGCCTTATGAAGGACAGCTTCACGTGGATGCGGCAGCGCGCTACTTTGCCGAGCAGTTAATAGCTGCGGGGGGTGTGGTTGTCCGCCAGCACGTACAAAACCTTGATACCGGAGCGGCAGATCACACGGTTCTGGCTGCCGGCACCGCCAGCGTAGATCTTGCCCGCACTATTGGGGTTTCTGTGCCTCTGACATCTCCACCGGGATTGTTGGTTTACTCCAAGCCGATAAAATCAAGGATCATTTTTCATACACTTCTCAGCGAGGGGCTGCATATTCAACAGCGCCCCGACGGCCGCTTGGTGGCTGGAGCCGATTTCGGCGGCGGATCTATAAATGACGACGTTCAAGCCGGGGCCGCCGAGATTTTCACACGTATGGCCCGTTCCTTACCCAATGCGGCGCTTGAATATGACACATATTCCTTAGGGTTGCGCCCCACACCCATCGATGGCCTGCCAATAATTGGACAGCCCAGAGACGCGCCCGGTCTTTATGTGGCGGTTATGCATTCCGGTGCCACTTTAGCCCCGGTTGTTGCGGAGTTGGCGGCGCAAGAGATTATGACCGGGCATCGCGATACTCTTTTAGAACCATTCGGGCCGGATCGTTTCTGAGCGGCCCATCTCAAATCCGCCGGATACCCGTTGGGGTTTGAATGTCGGCAAATAGCTGGGCATGGTCCCCCTGCTCCACATGAACCCGCGGATCGGACAGATGGGTGCTTAGTGCCGCCTTGAGGTCTTGCGCGGCTGGATGGCACAGCGTCAATTTATCCAAGGAGCAGCCAAGATCAGCCATGCGGGGCACCGGAAACTGTCCGTCCGGCCAGTCAATGATCGAGGGAAACGCACCATCAAAGGGCATTGTGCCGTCGTCGCGCACCGCAAGCTGCCAAAACATCTCACCGCGGGTCACATCCAAAGGTCGGCCCACATCCACCGCCAAATGATCAATATCGGTCATTCGCGCGACCCGCGCGACCCAATGGATCACCCGCGGCGAGCCCGTAAACTGGTCCAGTCCGAACCAACGCGTCCGCGTGCTGGTCGCATCAGGATCAACTGCAATCACTTCTAAAAACGCCTCCTGCCCCAACTGCATGACGTGATTATGCGTGCCCATAAGCGGGTGTTTTCCGCCGGTGGGAATGTCCACGCCAAGGCGGTCTTTCACATAAGCCACACCCGTCTCAAGACGCGTAGCGGCCACGACAATATGATCTAGTGTCAGCACGGGCTTTCCCTTCTCAATTCGGACATGGACCCAAGCGGTCGGCTGAAGTAAACCGCCTTTAACCAATCAAAAGAGGCACCAGCTATGCGCATCCTAATCACCAATGACGATGGTATCCACGCCGAAGGGCTGAAGATCGCAAAATCGATTGCGCAAGAGGTTGCGGGCCCCGGTGGCGAGGTCTGGACGGCGGCGCCCATGGCTGAGATGTCCGGTGTAGCGCACTGTATTTCCTACACAAAACCCGTGCGCAGTGAAAAACTGGCGGATCGCACATTTTCCATCGACGGCACACCCGCTGATTGCGTGTTGGTGGCGTTGTCCGCTTTGATGAAAGATGCACCGCCCGACTTGATCCTGTCAGGCGTCAATCGCGGCAACAATATCTCGGAAAATACACTTTATTCTGGCACTGTTGGCGCGACCATGGAGGCGGTTCTTCACGGGATCCGCGCCATTGCATTGTCCCAGTTTTTCGGCCCAAAAAATGCGAAGGAAGACAATCCATTTGAGGCGGCTTTGGTACATGGCCCTGCCGTTGTGCGCCATCTGATGGAGAACGGCGCTTGGGAGGACCAGCCCTATGCGCCATTTTATAACGTCAACTTCCCGCCCATGATGTCTGCGGACGTGAAGGGGGCGAAAATTACCAATCAGGGGCGCCGGCCAGCTTCCACCAATTTTTCCGCCGAGCCTTATGAAGCACCGAACCGCCGCCGCTATTATTGGCTGGCTGGCGGCAATCAACAGGTCGCCTCGGAGCCCGGGTCGGATGCTCATGCCAACCTTGAGGGTTTCATCTCGGTCACACCTTGCAGGGCAGACCTGACGGCGCATGATTTAGTTAAAGACCTCAGCGATTTCAGCCTCTAGAATTCCGCTTTATGGATGCCGCTACACGCCAGATGCAGTTTGTTTTTCAGCTCCGCTCCGCTGGCGTGCGCGATGCCCGTGTTCTGTCGGCAATGGAGGACATTCCGCGCGACGCCTTCATGGAAGGCATTTTCCAGGACCGGGCTTACGAGGATGTGGCCCTTCCGATCGCTTGCGGCCAAACCATATCAGCCCCGTCCGTGGTGGGTTTGATGACCCAAGCGTTGGATGTCATGCCACGCTCCAAAGTTTTGGAGATCGGCACGGGCTCCGGCTATCAGGCGGCTGTGCTGGCACATTTAGGGCGGCGGGTTTACACGCTTGAGCGTCACAAACAGCTTTCGAAGACTGCAAGTGCGGCTTTTAACGCTCTGGGATTAAACAATATTGTAGCTTTGCACAAAGACGGCACCGAAGGATTGCCAGAGCAAGCGCCCTTTGACCGCATCCTTGTAACCGCCGCCGCCGACGATGTCCCCTCGCCCTTAATCGGCCAACTCGCGGAGGGTGGAGCCTTGGTCATGCCGGTGGGATCGCCGGACCAAACACAAAAGCTCATAAAAGTGATTAAAACACCCGACGGTTTGGAGTATAAGGAGTTTCAAGACGTGCGGTTTGTCCCTTTGGTTGAAGGGATCGGAGCACCGAGCGACGCATAAGCCCGACAAAACGGGCACACGCGTGACGAGCAATGACAGACGCGAGGCGACTATGACAGGCAGAATAAACCTAACCAAATTTGGGCGAGTGGCGCTTATTTTGCTCAGCACAACGGCGATTGTCGGCTGCGAGAGCACGCCACTTGGGCAAGCCATTGGCAATGTGATCAGCGGGCCGGACAAAGCTCCTGATCCGGTAGATCCACCTGCGGATCCCAACGGCGTTATCGTCTACGAGAATTTTCGTGTGATGGTGGCGAGTGAGGGCGATACAATAGACAAGATGGCGCAACGTGTAGGCCTCACGGAAGTGGTATTGGCCCGTTATAACGGCCTGCCTGCCAACTATTTGCTCCGCAAGGGGGACCGGCTTGCCTTGCCGGACGAGGCTCAGGTCGCCGCTGTTGAGCAAGGCTGGACACCCGAAGTGGTGACAGGTGTGCTTGATGATCTGCCCGATGCACCGTCTGTGATCGAGGATGTGCCTGAGCCACCGGGCAATGTCCCGCTGCGCCACCGGGTTGAGCCGGGCGAGACGCTGTTTAGCATTGCCAAACTTTACGGGGTTTCGGTGACCTCGCTTGCCTCATGGAACGGCATTGGCGGTGATCTGAAGGTGAGCAATGGGCGCAGTCTGATCATTCCAGCAAGCACGGCACCGACCACGCTTACTGAAGACCCCGAAGTGATAGACAGCGGGCCTGCCACACCAAGTGAGCCCGGCCAAGGCACAGCTGTCGTGGCACCGCCATCGGCCACAGAGCCACTGCCGGAGAACCCTGAGGTGGTGCCCGTTCCGGACGGCCCTGATTTGGGGGCGCAGGTCACACCAGCGGTTGCTGGCGACAAAATGCAAACGCCCGTTGAGGGCAAAATCATTCGCCCCTATTCTGCCGCACCCGGTCGAGACAAAAACGATGGCATCGATTACCAGACCGCCGCAGGCGCTATTGTGAAGGCGGCGGCGTCCGGCGAGGTTGCGCTTGTGTCACCCTCTATTGGACTTGGGCAGATTATTTTGATCCGGCACCGCGACAATATCATTTCTGTCTACGGGCGTATGTCGAGCGATGTACGGGTGCAAAAGGGCGAGCAAGTTCGCAAAGGCCAAGTGATCGGTACCGTGGCTGACGGCAATCCGCCGACCTTCCATTTCGAGGTTCGACGCGGCACTGAGGCGGTTGATCCAACGCCGTTTCTCTAACGCGTAAAACGGGAACGGAACCGACGCCGCGCAATTTGCACGGCGTCGATCCGGGTCGGTCCGACACCAGGTGTGTGTCAAGGCGTCAAAACCGACCCTGTTGCGACCCCCGTCCGCACCAAAGGTGCAGCAGCGAAGATACAAGACAGGATGGTCGCAATCTGCGACGTTCAGGGACTTGCGCGATGCTTAAACCACGTAATGTCGAACGCAGAATGCTGCGCAATCAAAATTCATATGAAGGCCCCCACGGCACAAATAAACACGGCCCAAAGAATTGGCCGATCCATATAAGCTACGCGCATAAGATGACTGAATTGCGGCCAATTAAGACAGTGGAGGAGCGTCTAAATGCCCAGATTAGCACCGTGTTTACAGCGGGTTAGAATATCACAAAAACCACGGTAAAACATTGCGGCGGCAATATGGTATTTTTACGTTTGGGCCATGTGAATTGGCCCCTTCACGCATCCGGCAAAGCCACACCGCGACGCCCTGCGAGGTCCGTTACATACTGCCATGCAACCCGTCCCGAACGGGCACCCCGGGTTTGTTGCCACTCGATCGCCTCGGCCCATAAGGTCTCGTCGTCGATCTCGATACCTGCCGCGTCGCAATAGCCGCGGATCATCTGCAAATACTGATCTTGATCACAGGGATGAAAGCCCAGCCAAAGCCCGAACCGGTCCGACAGCGAGACTTTTTCCTCCACCGCCTCGCTTGGATTAATGGCCGAGGAACGCTCATTCTCAATCATGTCGCGCGGCATCAGGTGACGGCGATTGGAGGTGGCATAAAAGATCACGTTATCTGGGCGCCCCTCGATACCGCCATCCAAAACCGCCTTCAGCGACTTGTAGTGGCTGTCATCCTGATCAAAGGACAGATCGTCGCAGAACAGTAAAAACCGCTCGGAGCTGCCGCGCAAATGTCCCATGAGACGGCTGATGGACGGCAAATCCTCGCGCACAATTTCGATCAGTTTCACCGGCGCCTCGCCAAGCACTTCCGCATGTGCGGCTTTAACGAGCGAGGATTTTCCCATGCCCCGTGATCCCCAGAGAAGCACGTTATTCGCGGCATGGCCGCGCGCAAACTGGCGCGTGTTCTCCAACAGAATGTCGCGAGCGCGGTCAACTCCGACCAAAAGGCCAATGGGAACCCGGTTGATTTTCTCCACCGGCTCCAGACGGTCAGGTGCGGTATGCCACACGTAAGCGTCGGCTTGTGACCATTCAGGGCTCGGAGCTGACGGGGGCGCCATCCGTTCCAACGCTTCGGCAATTCGGGTGAGAAGGTTCGCGCTCAAGATGCCTCGTCGCCTTCTTCAACCTCGTCGTCATAATAGCCTTCTTCGCGCAGCTTTTCTTCGCGCTTCTTTTCGACGAGCCGTACGAGCTGGATCGAAATTTCATAAAGCCCGTAGACAACCACAAACAAGATCACCTGTGTAATGACGTCAGGTGGCGTCACCACGGCGGCCAGAACCAAAATACCCACGACCGCGTATTTGCGCACGGCCTTCAGGCCGTCCGAGGACACAAGTCCCGCTTTGCCCATCAAGGTCAGCAGAACGGGAAGTTGAAAGCAGAGCCCGAACGCAATGATGAATTTCATGGTCAGGCTCAGATATTCCTCGGCGGAGCCTTGGAACGCGATTGCCGCCACATCCGAGGCGACCTGCCCATCCGCAGGCACAGCGCCTTGCTGAAACCCTAGGAAGAAGTCAAAGGCCAGCGGCGTGACCACGTAAAAGGCGAAGGCTGCACCGATAAAAAACAGAACCGGTGAGGCGATCAGAAAGGGCAAAAACGCGCCGCGTTCTTGTTTGTACAGGCCCGGTGCCACGAACCGCCACAGCTGGTGGGCGATAACCGGAAAAGACAGTGCGAACCCGCCTAAAAGCGAGATGCGGATCGCCACCATGAACCCTTCTTGCAGCTTGATAAAGATCAGACCGCATTCCTGATTGCCCTGCGCCAATGCGGCACAAAGGGGTTGGGTCAGAAAGTTATAGACCTGGTTCCAGACCGTGAAGCAGATGATCATTCCAATCACGAACGCAATTGCGGAATTGATCAGTCTGGTGCGCAGCTCTGCCAAATGCTCGATCAACGGAGCGGAGCTGTCTTCAATCTCGTCGATATCAATGGTCACGCGGCACCCTCATCAGCTCTTTGCCTTGGCAGCAGGCTTTTTGGCAGGCGTCTTTGTCGTCGCAGCATTGGTTGATGCCTCGGGCGCGGTCTGTTTGGCAGTCGGCTTGGCGGCTTTGGCCTTGGCGGTCGCATTGGCCATCGGATCATTGGGCGCGGCCTTGGCCGCTGTGGCCTTTGCCGCCGGGCTTGCGATTTCTGCGGCTTGTTTAACCAAGGTCTCACCCGCGCTTTCCACCGGAGATGTATCTGCACCATCACCCGTCGCAGACGCTTTTTTGTCTTTTTCGGTCACGAAGTTCTTGGAATAATCCTTCATGCTGTCGCGGGCTTGGGCCAGCGGATCCGACATCCCCTTCATGGTATCGGCGGCATCTTTCAGGCCACTTTCATCGGCGGCGGCCTCCATGGTGCGTTGAAACTCTCGCGCCATGCCACGCGCTTTGCCGACAAAATTACCAACTGTGCGAAACATTCCGGGCAGGTCTTTGGGCCCGACAACAATCAGGGCCACAATACCAATGACCATGAGTTCCAGCCAACCGATATCAAACATTTGAAGCTTTCACGAACTTGCGTTGGACCTGAGGGGTCAAGTCTTCTCTTTTTCCGGGGTCACATCAACAGCCTCTTCGGAGGCCGCAGCCTCCAGTTCGTCCTTGCCCTCTTGCACACCGCGTTTGAATGACGTGATGCCTTTACCGACCTCACCCATCAAAGACGAGATCTTACCCCGGCCAAACAGAACCAGAACCACAACAGCAATGAGCAGAATACCAGGAAGACCAATATTATTGAGCATGGGAGTTATCCCTCAAGTTTGCGGGGGCAAGCCAAAGGCCAAAAGCCCCCCAGATTTCACACGACTTACCTTCATGTATTGCCTGCGGGCCTTAGGATCAAACCCAATTCGCGAAATAATCTGAGGAAAAGTGATAAAAGTTAACGAAATCAGCGGCGCAACCATGCGTCAAGATGAAGATATCATTGCCGTTGGGGAAAAAGAAACCTCCCCCAAGATCAAATTGGGAAAGGTTTCCGGTCTTGCAACAAGTCCGTCCGCTACACCACATACTCTAAACCGCAGAACCCTCGAAGGCGCGATATGCGCCAAAATTCAGCTGGTTGGACCCCGAAAGCTAAGCAACCTCTGCAACCAAATCGCGCGGCGATTGCGATTGCGCAAAAGATATCTGGAACCTCCCAACTCAAGCGGTGCGCGGCCCCCACCGCCCGCCAAAGTCTTTGGTTGTCCAAACATCTTTAACCCCCATCAAGAAATCAGGTTATCCATAGCACAATACGCTTGTTAGGATGTGATCCTCGTCACAGTTTAGCGGTTTTTTGGGGTCTTTCGCCGCACGGAAATACAAAGCAACGGTCCCGGCGCAAAGACAGCCACATTGGCGTGTCCTTTGGCGGTAAAAATACCGCAGGGATCGTTGCGTGCAGAATGGTGCCATCATGATCCATCACCATTTCCACCAATGTTTCATTACCCATGAACCGAGCCCGTTGAATGCAGCCGCGCGCGGGCACGCCGTCTGTCTCTGTGGGCAGTGGACCTTTTCCCTGCCGGTCAAAATCCAATTTCAGATGCTGAGGTCGGATCACGATTTCGACCTGAGTGCCATCGCTGTGACCCGGAGCCAGAAAAGCGCCAAACGGCGTGTCTACCTGAGCCCCGCGCACGACGCCGGGAATAACATTGATATCGGAGAAAAACGCCGCCGCCTCGCGGTCTTTTGGGGCATTGTAGATGTTATAGGGTGCGCCGACCTGAACGATCCGCCCTGCGCGCATCAAAGCGATCTTATCGGCCATGCGCATAGCCTCATCAGGCTCATGGGTGACCAGCAGCACCGCCGCACCCTCATTTTTCAAGATTGCCAGCGTCTCATCGCGAATGTCATCGCGCAGCCTGTTATCAAGGCCTGAGAACGGCTCATCCATGAGGATAATACGCGGTTTGGGTGCCAATGCGCGAATGAGAGCGACCCGTTGCTGTTCCCCACCGGACAGCTGATGGGGGTATTGGGTGGCGAAACCTGTCAATCCAACATCGCTGAGCAGTTCTGCGATTGTCTGGTCACCACCGCGCCCACCTGATTTCAGGCCGAAGCCCACATTTTGCGCCACTGTCAAATGGGGAAACAGCGCAAAATCCTGAAACATCATTCCGATGCCGCGCTCCTCAGGGGGCGCATGGACCCCTTCCCCGGACACCAGCTGGCCGTCAATATGGATCGTGCCTTCGCTTTGCTGCTCCACGCCTGCGGCAATTCGCAAAGTGGTCGACTTGCCGCATCCCGACGGCCCCAATAGGCAGGCCACCTCACCGGCGTGAAGTTGCAGGGTTACCCCGTCAACAACCCGCCTGCCATCATAGTCCCGGCAAATACCTGATAAATCCAACCGTGGAGGAGCGTCGGTCACGCAGCCCATATCCTCAATAATGCTATAAACCTGATTGTTTCAATCAGATATACATCAGCGCTGCAAGAGCTTAGCCCGCGACGCTTCGCCGCCGACATCCAAAGGCCACCGCGCTGCCAAATCCAATGACATGAACGGCTACACAAATCGCCAAAAGCCGCTCGTATTTATGGCCTTCGCCGAAAATCGCGATGACAAGCGGATCGGCTTGAAAGAAATATGCGACTGCGCCCAAAATTGCGGCGATGAAGCCGATGACATAGGCCCATAGCGACACCCGGAGGTTCATCCAAAGCCCCAGCACGATCACCGGTGCGAGGAACATCGAGGCTGTCCCCGAAACCGCAACCGCATCAAACAACGTTTTAGTATCGCCCAGCAGGAACAAGACACCGCCCAGCATGAAAACCGCCATAGCAATGCGCCCGTTGGCGATGGTTCGCGCACCCAGACGCAACTCCTCGATGGCCAAACGTGCCGAGGAGGCCAGCGCACTATCGAGGGTCGACATGGCCGAGACCAGCAGGCTGGCCGCGATCAGAAACCAAACGGTTTGCCCAAACATGGTCTTCCATGTGCCCATCAGGCCGCCAACCAGCTCCGCGCCAACCACACTTGCTTGCACGCCAAAGAGCGCAAAGCCGAAGATGCACAAAGCAGAGATCCAAAACGCGTGCAGGAACGACCGGAATGTAACCTCTGGACTGGCCAAAAAGCCGCGATCCATCATGACAGGATCATGGGCCGGGTAGGAGATCACCTGCAAAAACGCCACAATCAGCAAGACCCAACCATTATAGCTGCCTGAGATGCCCGGTGCGGTTAGAACCGCGCCAAGGGAGAAGCCGTCGGAGAACACCATAGCCAAAAAGGCCAGAGCAAAGACGAGGGCGAAAAAGCCCATTTGAAACACATCTGTGCGCAAGCTGGCCCGCAAGCCACCCAAAGCAGAGTAACCAAGGGCAGTCAGCGCCATGGCCACCATGGCTATTTGACCTGCCAATTCCGCCCCGCCAAAGACCGCAGAGAAAATCAGCCCGACCACGAGAAGGTTAGCGAACACTTCTGACATCAGGCGCAGTGCGATCACGATGTTATAAAGAAGTGGTCCAGTCGCGCCGAATTCGCCACGCAAGAACTCTTGAAATGACCGCGCCCCGCGCGCTCGGAGCCGCGCCACAATATAGCCACCGGTGATAAAAGACATGTAATACGCGGTGTATGCCAAAGCCCCCGCAACCCCGTAATAATATCCCAAAATCGCGGCTGTGAGCAGTGAACGGGCGAAAATCCAAGTGGTAACTTGGCTCATCACCAACGCCCAAAGCGTCGGCGCATGACCTTCAGAGTTCGCGCCGGAAAAAAAGCCATCCACAGATACATGTCGAGGGGACACGTAAACGGACGCCCCTACGATAGCCACGGCGATAAAGATCAATATGAGAGGTTCGGTCATAGTCTATTAGGGTCCAAAACAATTTGCGATATCGCCCAATACCGAGTTATTTGCACCTTGCCGACCCTTTTCCGAAAAATCTACGTAATCGTGATCGTCTCTAGATCGTGGCGTTGGTCCCGCCGCCATCCAGAAGGATATTCTGCCCTACGATGAAGCCCGCTCGGGTAGAGCATAGGAATGCGCAGGCCGCGCCAAACTCTTCGATTGTGCCATAACGCCCAGCCGGAATACTGGCGCAGCGCTCGGCTTTGGCCTCCTCCATGGTGATACCGCGTGCCTTGACCACGCCACCATCGAGGCTGATCGCACGGTCAGTCGCATGAATCCCAGGTAGGAGGTTGTTGATGGTCACGCCAGATCCGGCCACCTGTCGGGACGTGCCTGCCACGAAACCCGTCAGACCCGTGCGGGCCGTGTTCGAAAGCCCAAGCACACCGATTGGGGCTTTGACCGATTGCGAGGTAATGTTGACCACCCGCCCCCATCCGCGCTCCATCATGCCGGGCAAGCTGGCCTGCATCAGCGCTATGGGAGCAAGCATATTGGCATCAATGGCGGCGATAAAATCATCGCGCGACCAATCCGACCACTTGCCCGGAGGCGGACCACCGGCGTTATTGACCAAAATGTCCGCAGGGCCCGCCGCATCGAGTATTTTCGACCGCCCCTCTTGGGTCGTCACATCGGCCGCGACCGCCACAACATCGACGCCGAACTCGGACCGGATCGCGTCCGCCGAGGCTTCTAGCGGACCAGCTGTTCGCGCATTCATCACCAGATTTACGCCGGCTTCGGCCAGCGCGCGGGCGCAGCCAAGTCCCAATCCCTTTGAGGATGCACAAACAATCGCCTGTTTTCCAGAAATTCCCAGATCCATACCGCTCTCCCTACTTCAGATGTCTCATTATGAAACAACTGGTTAAATTTTATTCCAATGTGACACCAAGCACCGTTTTAAGTGCTTCGGTGATGCCTTAATCTCAATATAGATTCGCCCGTCGACACATGCATCCCCAAATGTCTGTGAAGTGGTAATTTGGAACCTTATGTCTGATAAAAAAAACGAGCAGCAACTTTCTCCGATTTCGACGATCGTGTTGGATGGTCTGATCTACCGGAGTGAGGCGGTATCGAGCTGCCCTGCGGATGAGCGTGGAGCGGTTGCCGTAGGTGGGGCCTCCGCTCTGTTACGGCAAATCGCTAAACTTGAGAAGGACGAGGCGAACAAGTCGCTTCGGACAGTCTATGATCTGTGCAACGAGTATCTGGACAAGCTGAAAGAATAGAACGCTTGGTTGGTTGCGAGGGGGTAGAACCGCGCACGCAATCACGAAACCGGGGCGCAATCACGGCCAACTATCCGCGTTTTGGATCTGACGCTGCGTACGACCTGTGGTGTATTTGCATTCGCAGACGTACCACTTGACGTAATATCCGAGGGCAAAACCGCAAGCTGACTGCCTTTGCATGGCTTGTGCCGCGGATTTTTGGCCTCTATAGCGTGGCGTCATGACCGATAGAGCTTCAAATCAGCCCGTATTACCCCCAGAAATCGCCCGTCGTCGTACGTTTGCGATTATCTCCCACCCGGACGCGGGCAAAACCACATTGACGGAGAAATTCCTCCTTTATGGCGGTGCTATTCAGATGGCCGGACAGGTCCGCGCCAAGGGCGAGGCACGTCGAACCCGGTCGGATTTCATGCAGATGGAAAAGGATCGTGGTATCTCGGTCTCCGCCTCTGCAATGTCTTTTGAATTCAAAGAGTTCTGGTTCAATCTTGTAGATACGCCGGGACACTCAGATTTCTCCGAGGATACCTACCGGACCCTTACGGCGGTGGATGCGGCTGTCATGGTGATCGACGGGGCCAAGGGCGTGGAGAGCCAGACCCAAAAGTTGTTCGAGGTGTGCCGGTTGCGCGATCTGCCGATTCTGACCTTTTGCAACAAAATGGACCGCGAGAGCCGGGATACGTTTGAGATCATTGATGAGATTCAGGAAAACCTTGCAATTGACGTGACACCTGCCTCTTGGCCGATTGGGGTTGGTCGGGATTTTCTGGGTGCCTACGACATGATCAATGACAGGTTGGAATTGATGGACCGTGCCGATCGCAACAAGCGGGCGGAATCTCTTAAGATGAACGGGCTAGACGACCCCGCTTTAGCCGATCACATACCAGCGCCCTTGCTTGAAAAGCTGCGCGAAGAGGTTGAGATGGCCCGCGGCCTTCTGCCTGAGTTTGATGCGCAGGCCTTTCTGGACGGTACTTTAACCCCGATTTGGTTTGGATCGGCGCTCAATTCCTTTGGAGTTCAGGAGCTTATGGATGCGATCGGGCAATACGGCCCGCAACCGCAGATCCGGCCTGCCGCCACCCGGCAGGTTTCGCCTGATGAACCCAAAGTTTCAGGCTTTGTCTTCAAAGTTCAGGCTAATATGGACCCAAAGCATCGTGACCGGGTGGCGTTTGTGCGACTGTGTTCGGGCCATTTCAAACGCGGCATGAAGCTTAACCATGTGCGTTCGGGCAAGCCGATGGCGATCACTAATCCGGTTTTGTTTCTGGCTTCGGACCGCGAACTGGCAGAAGAAGCCTGGGCCGGCGATATCATGGGTATTCCCAACCACGGCCAGCTCAGAATTGGTGATGCGCTCACCGAAGGAGAAAAGCTGACATTTGCCGGGATACCGTCATTTGCGCCGGAACTTTTGCAATCTGTTCGCGCTGGCGACCCAATGAAGGCCAAGCATTTGGACAAGGCGCTTTTTCAGTTTGCCGAAGAAGGTGCCGCCAAGATTTTCAAACCTGCCATTGGTTCAGGCGCCATCGTAGGCGTTGTCGGAGCTTTGCAGTTTGAGGTGCTGGCCAGCAGGATCGAGTTGGAATACGGGCTGCCGGTGCGATTTGAGCCGACGCAGTTCACCTCTGCCCGTTGGGTCAATGGCCCCAAAGACAAGGTGGAGGCTTTTGTGGACGCCAATAAAGGTCACACCGCCACGGATCACGACGGCGATTATGTCTATATGACCCGTCTGCAATGGGATATTGACCGGGTGCAGCGCGACTACCCAGATATTCAGCTCACAGCTACAAAAGAAATGTGAGGCTGCCGGGCGCTATCCCTCAGCTTTTTCCAAAATACGCTTCATGAACTTTTCTTCGGTCACCACAACTCGGTGATGGAACCCTTCACCGATCACATCCACGGCATCGCGGGCGACGATTTTGAAAATCAGCTTGCGTCCATCAATTTCAACTAGTTCCGCCTCAGCCACAACTTTCATACCTATAGGCGTCGGCGCCACATGGGTAACGTTTAAAAGCGTCCCCAGAGATTGTTGCCCGGCGGGAAGAAGATGTTCCACCGCATTTAGAGCCGCCGCCTCGATGACATTGATCATCACCGGGGTTGCCAAGACGGGTATCCGACCAGACCCCACACGCGGTGCCGTATCATTGGTCCCCACAATAAGTTCGGCTTTGCCAGTCAAACCCGACTTTAGATCACCCATGTAACATCCTTGCCGCTTGAGGGCGCTCGCGTCACTTGGTTTCCCAACCAACGACCACACCATTTTCGAGATAAACTCTTGTTCCAAAACGGTTCTTCCCGGTTTGGTCGTATTTCATTTCTTGCTTGGTTTTGGTTTTCATCACCGTCTCGTCCATGTCGGCAGGTTTGCCCCATGTGTCCATAACCATCTCGGCGGTCATGCCCTGAGCGATTTGTCCGGCCATAATGGCGGCGACCATTTCCGCGTTTCCGTGTCGCTTCATCAACAGGGCCCGGCGCGCCTTTTTGATGCCCGCGCGCACCAAAAAATAGGCAACACATAGACCAAAAACCACAAGAGCAACTGTAAGGGTCCAATCGGGCATCAGTCTACAAACGCCTTTTCAATCACAAAATCACCCGGTTCTGAATTGGAGCCTTCTGCCATGCCGGCCGTCTCGCACATTGTTTTATGTTCCTGCAGCATGGCCATTGAGCCACAAATCATCACCCGGTCTTCGGCTGGGGTCAGGGCTTTCCCGGTGGCCGCTTCAAACCGTCCATCTGCGAGCCAATCGGTCATGCGCCCCATTGTTGCAGTTTTTTCGCGTGTTGTCGTGGGCAGATGCAGCAGTCGTCCGCCCACCACCTCTGACAAAAGCTCATCTTGTTCGCATTGGCGCACAATTTCAAAGCCATAGTCAAGTTCATGAGCGTCGCGACAGGTATGGGTCAAAATAACCTGCTCGAACTTCTCGTATGTTTCGGGATCGCGAACGATGCTGGCAAATGGCGCAATCCCGGTCCCTGTCGAGAGTAATATGAGCCGCTTTCCCGGCGTCAGCGCATCGTGCACAAGGGTGCCGACCGGTTTGGGTCGGATCAAAATTTGATCGCCAACAGCCAAATGTTGCAAGCGGGAGGTGAGAGGTCCATCCTCGACCTTGATCGAGTAAAACTCCAGTTCTTCATCCCAATTGGGTGAAGCGATGGAATATGCCCGCACGAGCGGCTTGCCGTCTACCATCAGGCCAATCATCGCGAACTCGCCGGAGCGAAACCGAAACCCGGCAGGGCGCGTTGTGGTGAAGGAAAAAGTCTTGTCGGTCCAATGGTGCACACTCAACACGTCAAGCGCAGCAAAGCCCTTGGGCACGGTTTCGATCTTTCCTTGCATCGTCAAATTCACCCCAACTTTGCGGTCTTTACACATTGACCTCGATATATCGGCCACGGGTCAGATATGTAAGGCAATAAGAGTGTAAAAACAGTCATTTCTTCGCCGATCATCGCCCAGATATGCGCTTGTGATTTGACGAATACACCCAACTTCGCTACATCACGGCCATACGAGATGGCTTCAATCCGGAGGCCAGCGCCGCGTTACACTCAGCGGCGATCTTAAAACGCCCTAGTGAAAAGTATATATGACCAATTTTAAAGACCTGGAGCTTGATCCAGACGTACTCAAAGCAGTCGAAGAAGCTGGCTATGAGACCCCTACACCTATTCAGGAACAGGCCATTCCTTTTGCCCTTCAAGGGCGTGATGTGTTGGGGATCGCCCAAACGGGCACAGGAAAGACCGCGTCTTTCACTCTGCCAATGATCACGATGCTGGCCAAAGGACGCGCGCGGGCACGCATGCCACGTTCACTTGTTCTGGCCCCCACACGGGAGTTGGCCGCACAGGTTGCTGAAAATTTCGAGACTTACGCGAAATACAAAAAGCTTAACATGGCGCTTCTCATCGGTGGCGTGAGCTTCAAAGATCAAGAACGCGTCATTGACCGTGGCGCAGATGTCTTGATTGCCACGCCCGGCAGGTTGCTGGATCATTTCGAGCGGGGCAAGCTGATGCTTACGGGTATCGAGATCATGGTGGTTGATGAGGCGGACAGGATGCTCGACATGGGTTTCATCCCCGATATTGAGCGCATTTTCAAACTGACGCCCTTCACCCGCCAGACCCTTTTCTTTTCGGCCACCATGGCCCCTGAGATCACGCGGATCACGCAGGAATTCCTTCATAACCCGCAGCGCGTTGAAGTGGCGCGACAGGCGACTGCCTCTGAGACAATTGAACAGCGTGTGTGCATGCACCGGGCCTCCAAGCGCGAGCAAGCAACCAAAGACAAACGCGAGATTCTGCGCCGTCTGATCACGGCAGAAGGCGACAGCCTGACCAACGGGATTGTGTTTTGCAACCGCAAGCGCGACGTGGATATTGTCGCTAAATCGCTCTCAAAGCACGGGTTTGATGCGGCCGCGATCCATGGCGACCTTGATCAATCCTTGCGCACCAAGACGCTGCAAGGGTTTCGCGACGGCGATTTGCGCTTGCTGGTGGCCTCCGACGTGGCGGCGCGAGGCTTGGACATTCCAGATGTGAGCCATGTCTACAATTTCGATGTGCCAATCCATTCCGAAGACTATGTCCACCGGATCGGGCGCACAGGCCGCGCAGGGCGATCAGGTAAGGCGATCACCATTTGCATGTCGGCTGATGAGAAATACTGGGCCAAGATTGAGGAATTGCTCGGAACAGAGGTGCCTCGTTTGGACAATCCGCTGAAAGGTGAGGTTGAGGCCGCACCAAAGCGCGACACCAAGCAGCCCTCAAAGGCCAAAAAGCAAGATGCTAAGCCGGAACAGGCGCAGGAAAAACCGGCCAGACCGCCGCGCAATCGCGCACCCAAAAATGAGCAACGCTCATCTGACCGACAAACAGACCGCCGCGGCTATCGTCAGGAACCACGCAATACGATCGTCGGCATGGGTGACCATGTACCCGATTTTCTGACACGGGATTTTCGTAAGTCTGGGCAGCCCAGCGACGAGGCCGCATCCGCGGAGAGCTAATTGCGGCCCTTACGCAAGGCGGTTGGTCATGACCGTGACCAACGGCTTTTTGCCGACTTGATCATTGCATATTTTACGCACCACGCGTGACACACGATCTGCAATCGCATCGTCGTCTTTCAAATCCGCCCTCTTGGCGCGGGATAAGTCGGCTTCAATCGCCTCCTCCAGATCTTCCTGCAAGGCCCCACGATGCGTCTCAGGTATACCGTGCAACTCCACCCAGACCCCATCAAGAGCACGGTCGTCTTCGTCGACAACCACACTCACTGCCACAAGACCACGTAACGCCATGCGAACACGGTCTCTCACGACACCGTCCATAGCGCCAATCAAAACGGAACCATCCAGATAGGTCCGGCCTGTTTCGACGATGTCGAGCACTTCGCCTTGTTCGTGAGACAGGTCGATCATCGTGCCGTTGGGTACAATAGCCGCGTCACGCCCGCCGGTCTGAGCCAGCTCGGCATGTTCTTTTAGATGTCGGTATTCGCCGTGCATTGGGACCACAAAAGCCGGATTGGTGAGCGTGTGGACCTGTTCAAGATCGGGGCGGTTTGCATGGCCCGAGACGTGGTAACGCGGGTCCTCTTCAACAACCCGCACACCTTTTTCAGCTAAACCGTTGACCAGCCGACCAACACTGACCTCATTGCCCGGAATGGTTTTTGAGGAGAACAGAAACGTGTCGCCCTTTGTCAATTCGATGCCCATATATTTGTCCCGCGCCAGCGAGGCGGTCGCGGCACGCGGCTCCCCTTGGGAGCCTGTGGACAGCGCAAACAGATGTTCGCGGGGGATCGACGCGGCCTCTTTCACATCAACCACATTGGGGAAATCAGTCACAATCCCGGCCTCGCGCCCGTATCCGACCATCCGGTTCATCGCCCGCCCCAGCAACACAACCGCCCTGCCCTGAGCGGCTGCCGCCTTTGCCAAGGTCTGCAAACGCGCAATGTTAGAGGCAAAGGTCGTGGCCACGACCATGCCGGTTGCGTCTTTCATCAACGCTTCCACATCAGCCACGATATCTGCCTCCGAGCGACCAGCATCGCGCGAGAATACATTTGTGCTATCGCAGACCAGGGCCAATAGCCCGTCGCCAGACACATCGCGAAAGGATTGCGGGTCAAACGGCTCGCCCAATTGCGGGCTTGGATCCAGTTTTAGATCGCCCGAATGCAAAACTCGGCCGGCAGGTGTATCGATCACCATCGCAGAGGCCTCGGGGATGGAATGAGACACCGGCAAGAAACCGACTTTGAACGGTCCTGCTGTGACCATCTCAGGCATGGCCTCAACAATACTGACGGCGGATGGATCAACACCGGCGCCTTCCAGCTTATGTCTTGCGATGATCCCCGTGAATGCGCGGGTGTAAACCGGTCGCCCGCCAATCTTAGGCCAGAGATACCCAAGCCCGCCGACATGATCCTCATGGCCGTGGGTGATAAAGATCGCCTCTAGTTGGTCTAGGCGCTCCTCAATGAATGCGGTATCGGCCATGATCAGATCAACACCGGGCGAGCCCTCCATGCTGGGGAATGTCACCCCCACGTCAATCATGATCCAACGCTCACGGCCGGGTGCGCCCCAACCGTAAAGGTACATGTTCATGCCAATTTCGGCGGCTCCACCGAGCGGCAGATATACCAGGCGTTCTTTCGCGCTCATTCTAAAGCTCTCACATTATGCTGATAAATCAGAAGCAGGCCCTGCATCGTGACATCTGCCTCCAAGGCGTCGAAAATATCTGTTCCCTGTTCAAACAAGGTCGAGAGACCACCGGTGCCGATGACTTTCATCGGGCGCTTATACTCCTTGCGTATTTGAGTGCAAATGCCTTCGATCAAACCCACATATCCCCAAAAAACACCGGCCTGCATGCAAGCTACCGTATTGGTGCCAATAACATGATTAGGTTTGGTGACATCAACAAAGGGAAGTGCGGCTGCATGATCATGCAGGGCTTTGAGCGAAAGATTGACACCCGGTGCGATCACGCCGCCAATATAGGCACCATCTTCGGCCACTACATCAAATGTTGTGGCGGTTCCAAAATCGACAACTATTAGATCACCACCATGGCGTGCATGGGCACCGATCGTATTGACCAGACGGTCCGCGCCAACGATCGTGCCCTCATCCACCCTTGGCTCCACCGGCAACACGCAATCGGTCTTTCCGACAACAAAAGGTCGGCACCCGAAATATCTGTTACACAAGAGCCGCAAATTAAACACAACTTGCGGCACCACCGAACACACCACGACCGCGTCGATATCAAATGTCTTTCCGTCCAGCTCTATCAATGATCGAAGCCACACGTAATACTCATCGGCAGTGCGTTGATGCTCGGTGGCGCAGCGCCACTCGCCCACAAACTCTGCACCGTCATGAACTGCGAAAATCGTATTGGTATTCCCAACATCAACAGCCAACAGCATTTCAATCTCCCTCGCTTGGGGCAAAATACACATCCGCCGCAGGTAGCACCAGCCGCGCGGTCTTGGTCTGAAGCACAAGACTGCCCGACGGATCAATATCAGCGAACACGCCTACATGCTCTGCCCCCGGCAGCCGCGCCGTGATCACCGCCCCCAATCCCATGGCGCGCGAAAGCCAGGCATCCCGCACCGGCGCGAACCCTTTGCTCAGCCATGTGTTTTGCCAATGCTCCAACTTTGGTGCCAAAAGGTTCAAGAACTCCTCCGGCGCAATGGTCACCCCCAGTGCTGCACGCAAGGAAGTCGCCGGCAGCGCACGTTGCTCAAGTACGTCCTGAAGGGGAGCATGGGCCAGATTGACACCGACGCCAATCACCAGCCCGGTCTCTCCTTCCTTCTTGACGGTTTCAAGCAAGATGCCGCTGACCTTTGCCCCGGCAATCAACACATCATTTGGCCATTTCAGTGCCAAGTCATCAGGGCCTTGAACTGTGGCCAGCGCATCATAGAGCGCCAATGCCGCCACAAAGGACATTTGGGCCAATTCAGCAACTGGCCGCTTTACCCAAGTCACATAACTGGCGGCGAAATTGCCCTCATCAAAGGCCCAAAACCGACCCCGACGCCCACGTGAGGCGGTTTGGCGGCGGGCCATGACCCAGAGCGACCCGGAACCGTCTTTAGCTTGGGCGGCGGCTAAGTCATTGGTGCTGTCCACCTCATCAACGATGAGGCGGCCCACGCCATCCGGCCAAGTCATCTCCAAGCTATTGAAGCAGTGTGGCGGCAGCAGCGGCTGCTATGTCTTCGACACCAAACAGGTTGATGATCCCGAACACCATAACGAAGGCAGAAGCACTCAACGCCGCGAAATGAACAACCGGCATTTTCCCGTCCAGCGCATCAGCAGGCTCGCCAAAATACATCAGGTAAATGATGCGAAGATAATAGAACGCACCAATCACCGAGGCGACAACACCCGCGACTGCCAACCATGTTAGACCTGCATCAACGGCGGCCATCAGCACGTAAAACTTGCCAAAGAAGCCCACCAATGGCGGCACACCCGCCAGCGAGAACATAAGCACCGCCAGCATTGCAGCACGGGCCGGCTCCACACGGCTATAAAGCCCGAGTGAGCCTATATCCATGACCGGTCGCCCGTCCTTTTCCATATTCAAAATGAATGCGAATACACCGATATTCATGGCAACATAGATCGCCATATAGATCAGCATCGCCTGTACGCCCTCAACGGTTCCAGCCGCAAGTCCCATAAGCGCAAAGCCCATATGCCCGATGGAGGAAAACGCCATTAGTCGTTTGATATTGCGTTGACCGATAGCCGCAATAGCGCCCAAGAACATCGACACTAGTGCAAGGAATGCCAAAATTTGCTGCCAGTCGCTAACCGCTGCCCCAAAGCCATCGTGCAACAGACGTGCAAACAAGGCCATTGCAGCGACCTTCGGTGCGGTCGCAAAAAAGCCGGTGACCGGTGTGGGTGAGCCCTCGTAAACGTCCGGAGTCCACATGTGAAACGGTGCCGCGGAAACTTTGAAAGCCAGACCGCAGCACATGAACACAATGCCAAAGAGCAGGCCAAGGGACATGTCTTCGCTTTCCAGAACACTTGTGATGCCTGCGAATGTCGTGGTTCCGGTATAGCCGTATGTCAGCGAAGCGCCATAGAGCAACAGCCCCGAGGAGAGTGCACCAAGCACAAAATATTTAAGGCCCGCTTCCGTGGATCGGAGGCTGTCACGACGAAACGACGCGACCACGTAAAGTGCCAGCGATTGCAGCTCCAACCCCATATATAAGGCCATCAAATCGCCTGCAGAAACCATCATCATCATGCCGAGCACGGCCAATGCGATTAAAATCGGGAATTCAAACTTCATCAGATCATTGCGGGTCAAATAATCTTCGGACAATGCCAGCATAATGGCCGCGCCCAGCAGAATCACGACTTTGGCGAACCGACCGAAACCATCATTGGTGAACATGCCGCCAAACGCTGTGCGCGTGCCCTCAGGTGCAAAGCCAACAAAGACCGCCAGCACAAATAGCACGCCAACGGTTGCCCAGAGAATTGTCCGCGCTTGTGTGTCTTTGCCCAGATATACGCCCCACATCAATGCAGCCATTGCATAAATGGCCAAGAGCAACTCAGGAAGAACCGTCGAAAGATCTGCAGCTATCATCGCTCAGTCCCTTTATTGTTGCGCAGTTTGGACAGCGCCATCAAAGGCCGCCCGCGCTGTCTCAACATTGTCAATCAGTGCCGCAACCGACGGCGCGAATACGTCCGTGGCAAGGCTTGGGTAAATGCCTAGGAGGATGGTCATAACCACCAAAGGCGCAAATAGGAGTTTCTCTCGGCCTGTCAGGTCCTGAATACCTTTGAGGCTGGCTTTGATCAGGTCACCGAAAACCACCCGGCGGTAAAGCCACAACGCATAGGCCGCCGAGAAAATCACACCGGTGGCTGCGAAAAACGCAACCCATGTGTTGACTTGGAATACCCCGACGAGGGTCAGAAACTCGCCCACAAAGCCCGATGTGCCCGGCAAACCGACATTGCCCATCGTGAAGAGCATGAAGATCAGCGCATAAGCGGGCATGCGCACCACAAGGCCACCATAAGCATCGATATCGCGCGTGTGCATCCGGTCGTAAATTACGCCCACACATAAAAACAGCGCGCCGGAAATAAATCCGTGGCTGAGCATCTGGAAGATCGCTCCATCAACGCCTTGCTGGTTCGCCGCAAAAATCCCCATGGTCACAAACCCCATATGGGCGACCGAGGAATAGGCGATCAGCTTCTTCATATCTTCCTGCATCATCGCCACAAGACTGGTGTAGATGATCGCAATCACGGAAAGCGTAAAGACGAAATTCGCCATCAGGTCGGAGGCAATGGGGAACATAGGCAAGCTAAACCGCAAAAACCCGTAGCCGCCCAGCTTCAAAAGCACTGCGGCCAGAACCACCGAGCCTGCCGTGGGCGCTTGCACATGCGCATCCGGAAGCCAGGTATGTACCGGCCACATCGGCATCTTGACCGCGAAAGAGGCGAAAAAGGCCAGCCACATCAGGGTCTGTGCGCCACCAACGATTTGCCAGCCCCAGACTGACAACGTGTCCGAGCTGAACTCATGCGCCAGAAGGCTTGGAATGTCTGTAGTGCCCGCATCCATATACATGGCGACCATTGCGACCAGCATCAAAACCGAGCCCAGAAACGTATACAGGAAGAATTTGAAGGCCGCGTAGATCCGTTCCGCCCCGCCCCAAATACCGACGATAAGGAACATCGGGATCAGACCACCCTCAAAGAACACATAGAACAGGACCAAATCAAGTGCCGCAAACACGCCGATCATCAGCGTCTCAAGCGCCAGAAACGCGATCATATACTCTTTGATGCGGTGCTCTACATGCCAGCTTGCCCCGATAACAATCGGCATCAGGAACGTGGTCAACATGATGAACAGGACAGATATTCCATCCACACCCATCTTGTATTTCAGACCACCAATCCAGTCATATTCCTCAACAAACTGAAAACCGGTATCTTGTGGATCAAATCCGAACATCAATGCCAGCGACAACACGAAAGTCATCACTGTGGTAAAAAGTGCCAGCATCTTTGCGTTACGCGCGGCAAGTTCATCCTCGCCCCGAAGGAAGAGCATCAAAACAGCCGCACCGATCAACGGGAGAAAGGTAATGAGTGAAAGAAGATTATCCATCAGCCTGCCCCCCCGATAACAAACCAGGTGATAATTGCAGCCAGTCCCATAAACATCGCAAAGGCGTAATGGAAGAGATAACCGGATTGCCAGCGGCCTAAGGTTCGGGTCACGAACGGCACGATCCCAAGTGCCAGCCCATTGATGCCACCATCAATGACACCTCCATCACCCTTCTTCCATAAAAATGTCCCGATCCACTTGGCGGGCCGGACAAAGATCACCTCGTAAAGCTCATCAAAATACCATTTGTTGAGCAGGAAAGCGTAAAGTCCCCGCTGTTGCGCCGCCAGACGCTTTGGCAGCTCTGGGTTGTAGATGTAGAAGATCCAGCTCAGAGAGAAGCCCAAAAGCATCGCGATAAATGGTGACATCTTGACCCATTTGGGTACTTCATGGGCTTCCAGCATCACATTGTTGCCCTCACCCACATAAAGCGCACCTTGGCCGGCCACGTAAGGCCCCATGGTATGATGACCGCCGTGGTCGTCTTTTGCGCCGTGATCATCTGCTTTTGTCTCACCATGATCATCGGTGGCCTCGCCGTGGCTTTCAGCCTCGCCGTGCGCCTCGGCAACGGTCATGCCAAAGAAACGGTCAAATTTCTCATCAAAGAAGGAGGAATACCAAATCATGCCCGCAAAGATCGAGCCTACAGCCAGAACCATCAACGGGATCGTCATGACACGCGGGCTTTCATGTGCATGCTCATGGGTATGATGATCGCCTCGCTCCTTACCGTAGAAGGTCAGGAAAATCAGGCGCCAAGAATAAAAGCTGGTCATCGCCGCCGCCATCACCAAAAGCCAAAACGCGTAGCTTCCTACCCCGGTATGGGCTGCAAAAGTGCTTTCAATAATAGCGTCCTTAGACAAGAACCCAGCGAAACCAAAATGGGTCAGAGGAATTCCGACACCGGTGATCGCCAGCGTACCGATCATCATCGCCGCAAAGGTGATCGGGATTTTCTTGCGCAGATTACCATAGTTCCGCATGTCCTGCTCATGATGCATGGCATGGATTACGGAGCCCGCACCAAGAAACAACATGGCTTTGAAGAACGCATGGGTGAAAAGATGGAACATGGCCGCCGAATACACGCCCACGCCCGCCGCTGCGAACATGTAGCCCAATTGCGAGCAGGTGGAATATGCAATCACCCGTTTGATGTCGTTTTGAACAAGACCAATGGTTGCTGCGAAAAACGCGGTCGAGGCACCAACAACTGTGATGAAGGCCAGCGTGCCCGGCGCATACTCCATGATTGGAGACATCCGGCAGACCAAAAACACGCCCGCAGTAACCATTGTGGCCGCATGGATCAGGGCCGAGACAGGCGTTGGTCCTTCCATGGCGTCAGGCAGCCACGTGTGCAATAGCAACTGCGCAGACTTGCCCATGGCACCGACAAACAACAAAAACGCCACTGCCTCAGCAGCGTTGACATCCATGCCCAAGAAATTGAACGACGTTTGCGACAGCTCCGCACCTTTCTCAAATATCACACCAAAGGAGATACTGTCAGTTAGGAAAAACAGGCCGAAAATACCAAGCGCAAAACCAAAATCACCAACCCGGTTGACGATAAACGCTTTCATCGCAGCCGCATTCGCTGTGGGCTTGCGGTAATAAAACCCGATCAAAAGATAGGACGCGACGCCCACGCCTTCCCAGCCAAAGAACATCTGAAGAAGGTTGTCTGACGTGACCAGCATCAACATGGCGAAGGTGAAGAACGACAAATACGCAAAGAACCGCGGCTTATAGCTTTCGCCTTCCTTCCACTGCGGATCCTTGTCCATGTATCCCCATGAGTAGAGATGCACGAGCGAGGACACGGTCGTCACAACCACCAACATGATCTGGGTCAGGCGATCCATGCGGATGCCCCAGTCTACGCTCAGCGCGCCAGAATCGACCCAGCGGAAAAGCGGAATGCTTTCGGGATGGTCGTAATGTTGAAAGAAAACGACCCACGAAAGGGCGGCTGCCAAAAACAGAAAGCCAGTGGCAATCATCATGGCTGCACGTTCGCCAATCATGCGATGACCAAAACCGCAAAGAAGGGCGCCAATGAGCGGGGCAAAGAGGATTATGGTAGGCATTTGTGGTGCTACCCTTTCATCACATTGACGTCTTCCACAGCAATCGTGCCGCGGTTACGGAAGAAACACACGAGTATCGCAAGACCGATGGCCGCCTCAGCAGCGGCAACGGTAAGAACAAATAGTGTAAAGACCTGCCCAACCAGATCGCCCAAATGTACCGAAAAGGCCACAAGGTTGATATTGACTGCCAAGAGCATCAGCTCAATCGACATCAAGATCACGATCACGTTTTTGCGGTTCAGGAAAATCCCAAAAATACCGGTGACAAACAGGATCGCGGCGACGGTGAGGTAGTGTTCAAGTCCGATCATAGTCCCTGCCCCGGTTTAACATCTTTGAGCTGCATGGTCTTGGCCGGGTCGCGGTACATCTGCTCCAACACATTTTGGCGCTTGATATCCGGGCGATGGCGCAAGGTCAGCACAATGGCGCCGATCATCGCGACCAGCAGGATCAAGCCCGAGGTCTGAAAGAGATAGATATACTTGGTATAGATCAAGTTGCCCAAGGCGACGGTATTATGGGTGTCTTCGGGCATGGGTGCAACAGCCTGCCTGAGTGCAGGCGCGCCGTCGGCGATAATCCAATGACCAAAAACCAACCCAAGTTCCATCAACAGGATGATGCCCACCAGCAGCCCAACGGGCATGTATTGCGCAAGCCCATCTTTCAGCTCGGCAAAATCCACATCAAGCATCATAACCACAAACAAAAACAGCACTGCAACCGCGCCCACGTAGACGATGACCAAAAGCATCGCCACGAACTCCGCCCCCATTAGGACAAACAGACCAGCTGCGGAGAAGAATGTCAGGATCAAAAACAGCACTGAATGGACCGGGTTGCGCGACAACACCACCATCAACCCGGCCGCCACGGCGGTCAGAGCAAAAAGATAAAATGCAAATACGGTAATGGTCATGCTGTCTCCTTACCGGTACGGCGCATCAAGTTCGATATTGCGGGCGATCTCAGCTTCCCAGCGATCCCCATTCGCCAGCAGCTTGTTCTTGTCATAGAACAGCTCCTCGCGGGTCTCTGCCGAAAACTCGAAATTTGGACCCTCAACGATCGCATCCACTGGGCATGCCTCCTGGCAGAACCCGCAATAGATGCATTTGGTCATGTCAATGTCATAGCGTGTCGTGCGCCGCGAGCCGTCTTCGCGCGGTTCTGCATCAATCGTTATGGCCTGCGCGGGGCAAATCGCCTCGCAAAGCTTGCAGGCAATACAACGCTCCTCGCCATTGGGGTAGCGCCGGAGCGCATGCTCGCCACGAAACCGTGGGCTAAGTGGCCCCTTTTCATGCGGATAATTCAACGTTGCTTTGGGTTTAAAGAAGTATTTGAAGCCCAGCTTCAACCCGCCCAGCATATCAAAAAGCAGGAAATACTTGGTCGCCCGTGTCCAATCCATCTGGCTCATGGTCTAGCCTCCTGTGGTCCAGCGGGCATAGCCCACGACATCGTATTTAGCGAGGAATGCAACAATCACGACCCAGCCGAGCGACATAGGCAAAAAGACCTTCCACCCAATGCGCATCAATTGATCGTAGCGATAGCGGGGAACAACGGCCTTGACCATGGCGAACATGAAGAAGACCATCAACATCTTCACCACCATCCAGAATGCGCCGTCCGGAAGACCCGGGATCGGCGAGAGCCAGCCTCCAAAGAAGAGCAGTGTCGTCATCGCGCACATCAAGAAAATGGCGATATACTCGCCTGCCATGAACAGCAGGAACGGCGTAGAGGAATACTCGACCTGATAGCCCGCCACGAGTTCAGATTCCGCTTCCGGCAGATCGAAAGGTGGGCGATTTGTCTCTGCCAAGGCGCTGACGAAGAACAGCACGACCATCGGCAGATGCGGCAGCCAATACCAACTGAACAGTCCGTAACGCCCCTCTTGGGCCATCACAACATCCGTAAGATTGAGCGAGCCGGTTGAGATCATGATGCCGATGATTATGAAACCGATCGACACCTCGTAAGAGATCATCTGCGCCGCCGATCGCAAGCTGCCCAAGAACGGGTATTTCGAATTGGACGCCCATCCCCCCATGATAACGCCGTAAACTTCGAGCGAACCGATGGCAAAGAGGTAAAGAATACCGACATTTAGGTCGGCCACGACCCAACCCTCGTTAAACGGCACAACAGCCCAGGCAATCAACGCCAGTACGAAGGACAAAAGCGGTGCCATTAGGAACACGAATTTGTCTGCGCCGGCGGGGATCACGATCTCCTTGCCGACATATTTCACAAAATCGGCGATCGTTTGGAACAGCCCCCAAGGACCCACAACGTTCGGCCCCCGGCGCATTTGAACCGCGCCCCAAATTTTACGATCCCCGTAAACGAGGAACAAAAGCGAGATCATCACGAAGCCCGTGACGGCCAACACCTGCCCCAATAGGAGCAGGAAAAGACCAAAACCGCTGTCAAAAAATCCCATCTACGATCCTCAAAACGTTGGTACACTCCCGCGTTTGCACTTGGCTACAACCTCATTCGCTTCAAGAACGAAATCGCCACTGGGTGCAATCGGGGAGATCAAATAAGTTACTTTGTCGGTTAGCACATCGCCCAAGCCGCTCCGCTCGGAGGTGACCCGGCGGGCATAAGACATGCCGCGTATAAGGGCATATTGGGAGCCCACACAATCAGCATAAGCCTGCATCGCGCCCTTAACGGGACGCGCCACAGAAACACTGACATCGACCATGTCCTTGGAAACCAGAGTGGTCGACGCCCCCATAAACCGCATAGCAGGGGCCGTCTCAACGCGCGGTCCTTCACAAGCCGCTAAGACAAACAAAACCGCCATCAACGAGGCCAAGATTATGGGCGCGTTTGCGATCACAACCTACTCCGCCGCTATCGCAGGACGTGCCTGCGCGTTTTTTGAGAGCTCTGCCATCACCTGACTGGCCCGTGCAATCGGATTGCTGAGATAGTGGTCGTGAACCGCAACGCCAAAATCACCCTTTGCAAGCTTTCGCGCCTTCGCAGGTACAAGCGCGTTGACAGGTACCTCGTCAATGGCGCCAAGATGCGGATGAGCCTCAAACATGGCCTTTCGAAGCGCAGTCAGGCTGTCATACGGCAGGGTCGCGCCCAATTCAGCCGATAACGCCCGCAAGATCGCCCAGTTTTCCTTGGCCTGTCCCGGTGGGAACCCGGCACGAAGCGCCAGTTGGGGCCGGCCTTCAGTATTTACAAAAATACCGCCTTCTTCCGTATAGGCCGCCCCCGGCAAGATCACGTCAGCACGGTGCGCCCCACGATCCCCATGGCTGCCTTGATAGATCACAAATGGACCATCCGGGATATCCACCTCATCAGCGCCTATGTTGTAGACAACCTCTGCCCCTTCAAAAGCAGCATCACCGCCGCCTTCTGTGGCGAAGCCAATATCCATGCCCCCCACGCGACCCGCGGCCGTATGAAGGATCATCACCTTTGATTGTGCGGCTTGCGCTGCGGCCAAGGCGGTTGCCAGCACTTTTTCACCATCCGGGCCTGAGATCGCCGCCTGCCCAATGATCATAACGCCCGGCATACCGTGCTTGTCGGAATGATCCTGAGCTGCCAGACCCGCCAGAGCCTCCCGCCCCGTGCCGATCTGCATCACATCAAAGGTCAGATCGTCTTCGGCACCAATACGCGCAATTTTTGCGCCATTGAGCCAAGCCTTACGTAGCCGCGCATTCAAAACCGGGGCGTCTTGACGTGGATTGGTTCCGATCAGAAGGATCATCTTGGCCGTATCAATATCTTCGATCAATGCATCGCCCACATAGCCATAGCGATTACCGATGGGCAGTTTTGCACCATCAACCCTGCATTCGACCGCATCACCAAAATGATCTGCCAATTGCTTGGCGGCAAACATCGTCTCGGTTGAAACCAAATCGCCGGCGAAAAACACAGCTTTCTTACCAGACGCCTTTGCTTTGATCTCAGCAAATGCCTCGCCCCATGTGGCGGGCGTCAACTTGCCGGCCCGGCGGATATAGGGTTGATCCAAACGTTGCCGCCGCAGCCCATCCCACACAAAGCGGGATTTATCGCTGAGCCATTCTTCATTCACACCGTCATGATTGCGCGGCAAAATCCGCATCACTTCGCGACCCTTGGTATCGACACGAATATTGGAGCCGAGCGCATCCATCACGTCGATGGTCTCAGTCTTGGTCAACTCCCATGGACGTGCGGTAAACGCATATGGCTTGGATACGAGCGCACCAACCGGGCACAGATCGATGATGTTGCCTTGGAGGTTCGAATTCAGCGTTTCATTAAGGTAGCTGGTAATCTCGCTGTCTTCGCCGCGTCCGGTTTGGCCCATCTGAGTGATACCCGCGACCTCAGTCGTAAAACGCACGCAACGGGTACAAGAAATACAGCGGGTCATATGGGTCTCAACGAGTGGACCGAGATCCAGATCAACCGACGCCCTCTTGGGTTCGCGAAAGCGCGAGAAATCAACGCCGTAGGCCATCGCCTGATCTTGAAGATCGCATTCGCCACCCTGATCGCAAATCGGGCAATCAAGCGGATGATTGATCAGAAGAAACTCCATAACGCCCTCACGGGCCTTCTTCACCATCGGAGATTTCGTATTGATAACCGGCGGCTGACCCTCCGGCCCGGGGCGCATGTCTTTGACCTGCACCGCACAAGATGCGGTCGGCTTCGGCGGGCCGCCCACGACCTCCACCAGACACATCCGGCAATTGCCCGCAATCGACAACCGCTCGTGATAACAGAACCGAGGCACCTCAACGCCGACCGCTTCACACGCCTGCAACAGCGTCATGTCGGGATGGACTTCAACCTCTTCACCATCAATGACGATTTTTCTCAGATCGGTCATCGGTTACTCCGCCGCTATTGGGGCACAACGTTGTGTTTTCCACAACTGCGCGTCTTTCAAATACGTCCATCCGAACGCGTGATCGCTATCGCCGTTTTCTTGGAGATATTCAAGCCGCCCTAACGCTTCATTAAGAGAAGGTTGATGACCTTCAGGGACCCACCACATCACAAAGTGCATTTTGTCCATAAGTTCGAACCATTCAGCACGGCGCTCATAGAATTGTTTGTGAACGGTACCCCAGACGAATTTCTCCAATGACGCCACATCTTCCCAAACGGTCAGGTTGGACACAAATTGCGGATCACCATCGATCTTATGCTCGGTGTTGCCCGTGCCGGGCTCCCCTGAGCCTTCCATCATCCACACGAAACCGGGCATGCGCTTGCCAAGCCCGTTGATCCGGTCAAGATTATCCATGAAATCCGCAACCCGAGGATCATCGGTTGGCGCAAGCAAGCGCCCGATGTTCAACTCAGCAAGAAGATGTCCGTCGGGTTGGGTCATTTTATCCCCCTGACATTAGGCCAAGGCTTGAGTGAAATGATCAAGAAAAGTCCCATCCAAGTTAATGATGCAAGAGGTAGGATCACATCGAAAGCCGCCAATAAGCCAATCTTCATCGCAAACCAATAGCTCGTCGCAAACACAACTGCCGGAAGCAAAGACATCGCCTGCCAACCCAGATTATGGCCCGTTCGCTTGAACAAATAAAACAGGCAAAAAGCCATCGCAAAGATAACGAGCTGGATCAGCACCAAACCTAACGTCATCCCGTCTGCAATGGCCATCGTTTCGCTCACTCCGCCGCCACAGCGCTCACACGCCCCGACCGCTTATGCTTGATCCGGTCCTCGATCTCATCGCGGTAGTGCCGGATTAGCCCCTGAATGGGCCAAGCCGCAGCATCTCCCAAAGCACAGATCGTGTGGCCTTCCACCTGCTTGGTCACGTCCAAGAGCATATCGATCTCTTCAACTTCCGCATCGCCTGTCACCAGACGGTCCATGACCCGCATCATCCAACCGGTACCTTCGCGGCACGGCGTACACTGACCGCAGCTTTCATGCTTGTAGAACTTCGACAAACGCCAGATCGCTTTGATAATATCGGTTGATTGATCCATGACGATCACCGCAGCTGTCCCAAGCCCCGAGGATTGCTCGCGCAGCCAGTCAAAGTCCATAATCGCATCATCGCAAACAGTATGAGGCAGACACTGCACTGAAGATCCGCCCGGAATAACCGCCTTAAGGTTATCCCAACCACCACGAACACCACCACAATGTTTGTCTAACAGCTCGCGTAGTGGGATCGACATCGCCTCCTCAACCACGCACGGGTTATTTACATGACCCGAGATTGCAAACAGCTTGGTGCCTGCATTATTGGGCCGTCCAAAACCCGCAAACCAATCCGGCCCACGACGCAAAATGGTTGGCACAACCGCAATCGATTCCACATTATTGACCGTCGAAGGGCAGCCATAAAGCCCCGTATTGGCCGGGAATGGCGGCTTTAGGCGCGGCATGCCCTTTTTGCCCTCAAGGCTCTCCAAGAGTGCGGTTTCTTCACCACAAATATAGGCCCCTGCGCCGTGATGGAGATAAAGATCAAAATCCCAACCGGACTTCGCGGCGTTTTTGCCCAGAAGCCCTGCGTCATACGCCTCGTCAATCGCCGCCTGAAGCTGTTCTTTCTCGCGGATAAATTCACCGCGGATGTAAATGTAGCCAGCATTGGCACCCATTGCGAAACCAGCAATCAAACAGCCCTCAACCAGCGTGTGCGGATCATGGCGCATGATTTCGCGATCTTTGCATGTCCCGGGCTCAGACTCGTCGGCATTAACAATTAGATAATGTGGGCGACCGTCACTTTCCTTAGGCATGAAGGACCATTTCAGCCCGGTGGGGAAACCCGCGCCTCCACGTCCGCGCAGCCCACTGTCTTTGACCCGCTGAACGATCTCGTCACGACCAAGCTTTATCAAATCGCCCGTACCGTCCCAATGTCCGCGCGCCTTGGCACCGGACAAGGAACGATCATGCATCCCGTATATGTTGGTAAAGATGCGGTCTTGATCTTTCAGCATGGTTACTCTTCTCCACTGGTTTGGCGTTTACGCCAAATGCCAAACAGTACAATTCCCGCCCAGGCAAACGCCGCCAGAGCACAGAGATCTGCCAGAAACGCAAAGCGCACAGGCAGACCCATTTTTCCACCAACAAACGACACGAACATCCAAGCAACCATTGTCACAAGAACGACGACTGATGCCAATCGCGCCTGAGACCTATGTGAACTGGGTACACTCATGCCGTTTGATCAGTCCTTAATATACGTCGCCCTTGTCCACTTTTTGCGAGAACGAAGTCTCGCCACCAGCGGCCAACAACTTCGCTTGTTCAACCCAATCGTCACGGGTCACGCGGCCTTTGAAGCCTTCGAGATTTTGGTCAACCCAAGCCACCTCATCGGCAGTCCAGGCGGCAATCTGATCGAAATGATAAAAGCCAAGGCCGTTACACATCTTCTCCATCTTCGGACCGACGCCCTTGATCTTTTTCAGGTCATCAGCTTTTCCGCCGCGCGCACCATCCAAAGCCGCAGGACGTGTTCCCGGCGAAGAAGCCTCTGCTGACCCAGCACCGACACCGGCAACGCCGGCTGCAACCGATTTCTCTTTGCTTTGCGCTTTTGCAGCTTTCTCCGCCTCAGCTTTGGCCTTGGCCGCGTCCTGCTCCGCTTTGAGCCTTGCCGCTTCCGCCTCAGCTTCAGCTTTGGCCCTTGCAGCCGCAGCCTCCGCATCTGCCTTGGCTTTCATGGCAGCAGCATCTGCATCCGCCTTAGCTTTTGCCGCAGCTTCCGTATCAGCCTTAATTTTGGCGGCTTGCGCGTCTGCATCAGCACGAGCAGCCCGTGCTGCAGCCGCGTCAGCCTCCGCTTTGGCAGCCGCATCTGCCTTAGCGGCCGCATCTGCATCAGACCGAGATGATCCACTCATGGCTGCCGCACCAACCGCGGCACCCGCAGCGGCAGTTGCCCCCGCAGCCGCGCCTGTTCCGTAACCATCTGGTTGTCCACAGTATTTGAGAACGAGCCAAAGCCCGAACGCAAACAGGCCAAGGAATGCAAGAATTGCAAGCCAAATGGCCACCTTCCCGGACAACCACCACGTGATCAGCCCAACGATAATCGCCGCAATCACAAACCCAATGGCGCGACAGATCATACACCTCTGATTAGCATCACTATTTGACATTTTTACACTCCCTGATTTGGACCTTTTTAGGCCCGCCCTCGGTTTTTGCGGGAAAATTCAGTCTCCCCGCCAGCCGCCAGTGTCTTTGCCTGACGGACCCAGTCGTCCCGTGTTACACGGCCCTTGAAACCCTCTAGGTTCTCATCGACCCATTTGATTTCTGAAGATTTCCACGCCGCAATTTGATCGAAATGATAAAAGCCCAGCTTATTGCATAGCTTTTCCAATTTTGGACCTACGCCCTTGATCAACTTTAGATCATCCGCAACACCGCCACGCGCCGCTTTCAGCGCTTCGGGCCGCTTGCCTTCACCTTTCGTCGTGGGTGCCGCGGCTTTAACAGGTGGTTTTGACAGTTTTTCTGTCGCCTTGCGCGCAGGTTTCTTCGCAGCAGCAGGCTTCGCAGAACCTGACTGACTGGGATCTGTGTAAGCAGGGTCCGAGCCATCAATGCGTTTGATCGTATCGGCCATTGCCTCGGCACGTGCAACAGACCCGTTGCCAGTGATCGCCGGCATCACAAAATCCGACAATGCGTTCAATCCAGACTTGGGCTCGCAAGAAAATCGCCCATTTTGCGGGCCCGGACGCGGCACCTCGCCGCGCGCAAAAGCATCTAATACCTCTGAAAAGCTATCCGTCGTCAGATCCTCATAGAAATCTTTGCCAATTTGAACCATGGGGGCGTTAGTACAAGCGCCCAGACACTCCACTTCTTCCCAAGAAAACTTACCATCCGCCGAAATCTCATGGGCCGTATCAGCGATTTTCTCGCGGCACACGCCAATCAGGTCCTCTGCACCGCAAATCATGCACGATGTTGTGCCACAAACCTGAACATGGGCAACCGTGCCAACCGGTTGCAGCTGAAACATGAAATAGAATGTGGCAACCTCAAGAGCCCGAATATAGGGCATATCGAGCATCTCAGCCACACCTTCAATTGCCGGGCGAGAGAGCCAGCCCTCTTGCTCCTGAGCGCGCCACAACAGCGGAATAATAGCCGAAGCTTGCCGCCCCTCAGGGTATTTTGCAATTTGGCCCTTGGCCCACTTGGCATTCGACGGGGTGAATGCAAAGTCACTTGGTTGTTCTGGGTGGAGACGTCGCAGCATCAGTAGTGTCTTCCAATTCTAGATAGGGTCGAGATCATCGATCCACCTCACCAAACACAATATCCATTGTGCCAATAATGGCAGCAACATCTGCTAGCTGATGCCCTTTAGCCACTTGGTCCATGGCCTGCAAATGCGCATAACCCGGAGCGCGGATCTTGGTCTTGTAAGGTTTGTTTGACCCATCGCTCACCAAATACACGCCAAACTCACCCTTAGGGGCTTCAACAGCCGCGTAAATTTCGCCCTCAGGCACATGAAATCCTTCGGTATATAGCTTGAAATGGTGGATCAAACTTTCCATCGATGTCTTCATGTCCGATCTGGATGGCGGCGAGATTTTTCCCCGCGCCATCACATCACCGCCCTTACATTCGTTGAGCTTTTCTACACATTGCTGCATGATCTTGAGGCTTTCGCGCATTTCCTGCATGCGGCACAGATAACGGTCGTAGCAGTCGCCGTTCACACCAACGGGAATTTGGAATTCGAACTCGTCATAACACTCATAGGGTTGCGCGCGCCGCAAGTCCCACGCCAGTCCCGAGCCGCGAACCATCACGCCCGAAAAGCCCCATTCCAAAATCTCATCCTCGGAGATCTTAGCGATATCCACATTTCGTTGCTTAAAGATGCGGTTTTCGGTCAGCAGTCCGTCCATATCCGCCAGAAAATCCGGGAATTCTTTGGTCCACTGCAAAATATCGTCGACAAGCTGTTGCGGCAAATCCTGATGTACGCCGCCGGGACGAAAATACGCCGCATGGAGGCGCGCTCCGCAAGCCCGCTCGTAGAACTCCATCAACAATTCACGCTGCTCAAACCCCCAAAGAGGCGGGGTCAAAGCCCCCACATCCATCGCTTGAGTGGTTACGTTCAGCAAGTGGTTCAGAATACGCCCGATCTCGCAATACAAAACCCGAATAAGGCTGGCACGGCGCGGCACGACAGTTCCGGTCAACTTCTCAATAGCCAGGCACCACGCATGCTCCTGGTTCATCGGCGCCACGTAATCCAGCCGATCAAAATAGGGGAGGTTTTGCAGATAAGTCCTGCTCTCCATCAATTTCTCAGTACCGCGGTGAAGCAATCCGATATGGGGATCACATCGCTCGACTATTTCACCATCCAACTCCAGAACCAACCGCAAAACACCATGTGCCGCAGGATGTTGCGGGCCAAAATTGATGTTAAAATTGCGGATTTTCTGCTCACCGGTGAGCGCATCGTTAAAGTTGCTACCGTCCATCACGCCTTAGCCCCTTTGTCATCACCGGGCAGGATGTATTCGGCCCCTTCCCACGGACTCATAAAGTCAAACTGTCGATAGTCCTGCACCAACTTCACCGGCTCATAAACAACCCGCTTGGCCAGCTCATCGTAACGCAATTCCACATAGCCTGTTGTCGGAAAGTCCTTACGCAAGGGATGCCCCTGAAAACCGTAATCGGTCAAAAGCCTGCGCAAATCCGGATGGCCCGAGAACATAATTCCGTACATGTCAAAGACTTCACGCTCAAACCAATTAGCGCCGGGATGAATATCACAAATGGACGGAGCGATTTGATCTTCACGCACCGCGCATTTGATCCGAATCCGCTGATTTTGCCGCATGCTTAGGAAATGATATACCAGATCGAAGCGCTTCTCGCGCGCCGGATAATCGATGGCTGTGATATCGATCAAGGTCGTAAAACTGCAGGCCGCGTTCTTCTTCAGAAATTCTGTCACAGACTGCAAATGCGCGACAGAAACGCGGACCGTTAACTCGCCATGCGCAACCGAGATATCCCGAACCGCATCCGCGTTCCGGGTTTCAATCATGGCGCCAAGCTCTTTAAGATCCTCGGACATCGGATGGACCTACCTTGTTATTGTACCGGTGCGGCGGATTTTCCGCTGCAACTGGAGAATTCCGTAAAGGAGCGCCTCTGCGGTCGGCGGGCAACCCGGCACATAGACATCCACCGGGACGATCCGATCACACCCGCGCACAACCGAGTAAGAATAGTGATAATACCCACCACCGTTTGCACAGGACCCCATCGACAGAACATAGCGCGGCTCTGGCATCTGGTCGTAAACCTTACGTAAGGCCGGCGCCATTTTATTGGTCAGCGTGCCCGCGACAATCATCAAATCCGATTGCCGTGGGGACGCACGCGGAGCCGTTCCAAACCGTTCCATATCGTAACGCGGCATCGCCGTGTGCATCATCTCAACTGCACAACAGGCCAGACCGAAGGTCATCCAATGCAAAGACCCTGTGCGCGCCCAGTTGATGATATCTTCGCTTGAGGTCAGCAAAAAACCTTTTTCCGCAAGCTCATCACTTAACTGAGCTGTTGCAACATCGCGGTCCGGACCGGCGCTGGTGGACAATGCAGGCGTCATTCCCATTCGAGAGCCCCTTTCTTCCATTCATATGCAAACCCGATCGTTAACACGCCCAGAAACACCATCATGGACCAAAAGCCCAAATCCCCAATATATTGAAAACTCGCAGCCCACGGAAACAGGAAGGCAACTTCCAGATCAAAAATTATGAACAATATAGAGACGAGATAAAACCGCACATCAAATTTCATGCGCGCGTCGTCAAACGCGTTAAAGCCACATTCATAGGCCGAGATTTTTTCGGGGTCCGGGTTTCTGACCGCGACAACCACGGCGGCAAGAAGTAAGACCAGCCCAAGCCCGATGGCCACGCCCAAAAACACCAAGATTGGGAGATATTCCATCAATAGATCGTTCACTTGGAAATCTCCCGTATTGAACTTATTAGGCTTAACGACATCGATAACAGCATGTACCGTTGTGGCATGTTAAGGTCAACCAATGGACTGTACCTGATTGACGATAAGTTAAGGGAGCCGGAGTTCCCCAAACTTTCTTGAACCAAAGGCCCCATTGCGCCCCAAAATATCTAAAACGCGCATCGATAGTAGGGATGCGGGGTCCAGCCAGCTATGCACTTTGAAGATCGACCACAATTGTTTCGACCAATGGCACTTGCTCAACCACCTCCGCTGGTGGCGCCGGACGCCCCCAAAGATACCCCTGCCCGATATCGCACCCCAAATCGCGGATGATGTTGGCCTGACTTTCGGTCTCAATCCCTTCTACAACCAAAATCTTATTGAGCCCTTTTGCAATATCCACCAGCGCATCCAATATAACTTGGGTTTCTGAGGACTGCTCCAAGTCGCGCACAAAAGACTGATCAATTTTGATGTAGTCGACGTCCAGCCGCCGCAGATAGGCCAATGACGAATAACCGGTTCCAAAGTCGTCCAGCGCGATCTTCACCCCCAGCATTCGGAGTTTTTCCAGAGTAACTGTGACTTTGGACAGGTCCTCAATCAAGACACTTTCGGTGATTTCCAGCGTTAACAAATGCGGAGGCAGCCCGCTATCGCTGAGCGCGCGGCGCACATGAGATACGATGTCATCACTGCGAAAGTGAAGCGGAGACAGGTTGGTCGAGATTGATACCGGCAGCCGTCCCTCACGAATCCAGTCGGCGACCTTGGCGGTGGATTGACGCAAACCCCAAAGATCAATGTCGACAACTTGGCCGGTTGCTTCTGCCACAGGGATGAATTCACCGGGGGATATGGGCACGCCGTCCTTGGTCCAGCGCGCCAATGCCTCAAACCCTTTAACCCGCCCAGTCGTCATCTCCACTTGCGGTTGAAATGCCAGTTGGAATTCATCATTGGCCAGCGCCTCGTTGATCCCGACCTCAATTTCCCGACGACGCGCGGCCATTTCCGCCAAATCGCCATCAAAGAACGCATAAGTGTTCTTTCCCTGCTCTTTGGCACGGTAGAGGGCCACGTCGGCAGCCTTTTGAAGTACCGATAAATTGAGCTGGCTTTCGGTCTCAAGGGACCATGACGCAGCGACGCCGATACTCATCTTAGGTTCCAATAAAGTCCCATCAACATCCAGTGTCTCCGTCACGGCCGCAAGCAGGCTTTCACAAATTGACGCAATCTTCATTGAACTCATTGGTCCAGGAAGTGCCGCGGCAAACTCATCCCCGCCAAGACGCGCTGGTGTTCCACCATGCTCAGCCGCCCAATCACCGATCTTATTAGCACAATGCAACAGGACCGCATCGCCCGCAGAATGCCCGTGCAGATCGTTAACCAACTTGAAATCATCAAGATCAAACAGGAATACAATGGGATCATCATTTTCAATGAACAGTTTCTCTGCGAAACTCTTAAACTTCGCCCGATTGGGCAGGCCGGTTAGACCATCGTAAAACGCCAGGAAATTCGCCTTTTCTTCCGCTTCACGTCGCTTTGCCTGTATCCGGAGTTGCCTTTGCAGCAGAAATGTTACGGCCGCAGCAAACCCGCCAAACAAGCACAAAAGTGCAATCGCCGATAAAGTCAGTTTCTGAATGATCGATATTTGCGCCGAGATTGCCTTGGATTGCTGAACGTATTGCCGGTCGAACAAATCCATTGCATCGCGACTTACCGACGTCAGCTGAGGCCGGGTGCGGCCAAAAAACTCGACCGGATCAGAAAGTCCCTCCACAAGCGCTGTGTCCCCGGCGTTTATGACGCTGGTTAGACCTGCAACCACATCATCAACGCGCGTGGCCGTGCGTATGTCAGGCTCGGCACCAGTCTTCAGCTCCTCGGTTCGCACATACAGAAAATCGATCCGCTGGCCAAACTCATAAAGGTCTTCGTCAGTCGCGACGCCAGCCTCGACAACCCGGTCGAGAACATGCTCCAAATGCCAAAGGTCGCGGAATATGGCGACAGTATCTCGAAATACTCTGGTTTGGATGTCCGCCGATTGGTGTCGCACCTCAACATACTGGCCGTAAACCCAGCCCGCGCATATGCCCGTGGCGGAAATCGCAAGCAACACGACCCCTAGACCCGCAAGCCGTTCCCGAGAAAAGATGCGCCGAAGCATGCCCCCGATTACCCCATCTACTCGTAAACAGCCTCAATGCGCGCAGCCATCCAAACCCAATTGCTGTGATGTTCCTCAAGACCTGCCGTTTTGTCATCACTCATGGGCAAGATGAATTGTATCGGCCCACGTTGACGGCGGGTATGAGGGCGTCCATTGACCCGCGTGGCGACCAAGATCGGCCAGCGCTTCCAAACCGCCGCGGGAATATCCACCCTGTAATCGTTTTCCGCGATTACGCTAATTGCGGCCACATCACCTAACCCGTTTGCCGCGAGAAGATCGGTCAAAAGAACCCCGTCGAAAGCCGCCGGCGTCTCGCGCCACGGCGTAATCGTCGTGAGCCGTCTAAATCCCAAACCTTCCAGATCTGCCGGTGAATAAGCCATCTCCCCACTCGGGCCCGCTATTACCAATTGCGCCCGTTGTAGCTGTATCGGTTGATGATCAATCTTAACCGGCCCCGCATGAGCACTCAGCACAAAAGCGATACACCCTAAAACGCTATACAGAACCTTTGATAATTTAGACATGGTCGAACTCCAGACGTATTTGATCACGCCTTGGGTACATTCAACTCGTCAAATTTATCCTAACCCACCTGCAAAACTGCTTAGAATTTTCAACAACCACCACGGCCCGCGAAGCTCAGCGCCCCTCAAATTTGGCCGGTCGTTTCTGGGTGAACGCCATGACACCCTCCAAGAAATCCCTTGTTCTGCCAGCCTTGCCCTGCAATTCCGCCTCTAAAGCCAGCTGATCATCCAAGGAATTCTCGGCACTCTGGCGGATAGCTTTCTTGATATAAGTGTAAGTTTGCGTGGGGCCTTGAGCCAATTTCAAAGCGCGATTGATAACGTGGTTGTCGAACTCGGCCTCTGCAACGGCCTCCCAAATCATCCCAATGTCAGCAGCTTGTTGCCCGGAGATCGGTTCGGCAAAAAGCGCCGCCCCCATTGCGCGGGCAAACCCGATTTGTCGCGGAAGCCAATAGGTGCCGCCCGCATCTGGAATTAATCCAATGCGCGCAAAGGCTTGGATAAACACCGCATCTTCGCGCGCAATCACAATGTCATGGGCCAATGCAAGATTGGCACCAGCTCCCACCGCAGGCCCATTCACGGCTGCAATTGTCGGCAAAGGGCAGTCATATATCGCCTCAAGAAGCGGGACATACTCATCACGCAGTGTTCGCTCCAAATCCAAATCCGCCATCGACTTGCGGTCGCCCAAATCCTGACCAGAACAATATCCGCGCCCAGCGCCGGTTGAAACAATCACCCGCGCCTCGTCCTGAGCCCGCTTGATAGCATGAAGCACCTCCACCCGCATCTGCCCATTGAGCCCATTGAGGACCTCTGGCCGATTTAGGGTGATTGTCGCGACACCATCGCTCAGCTCATATAAAATTGTGTCATAAGGCATTTTGGGCGTCTCCAAAGTTTTGTAAACTATAGGAGACTAAACCAAGCAGGGAAAGAACAGATCGTCACTCAGTGTCGTCAAGCAAGCCGCGCAAACGTGCCTCCTCATCATCGGTCAGCGCGGCCACATCATGACGCCCTTTAAGCACGAACCCGACCGAGATTGCCGCGCCCATGAGAAGCAAAATGGGGCCTGCCAACCAAAGCCACAGCGTTGATCCGCCAAACTTCGGGCGCAACAGCACATATTCGCCAAAACGCTCGACAAGATACTCCAGAACATCCCCGTCACTGTCACCGGCAAGCAAACGTTCGCGGATCACCAGCCTTAAATCTCGTGCCAAATCCGCATTACTGTCCTCTACACTTTCATTGCGGCACACTAAGCATCGCACCTCCTTGCCGATGTCTTGTGCTCGTGCCTCAAGCACCGGATCAGACAACATTTCGTCCGGCTCCACCGCAAAGGCAGCGCCCGCCAGAAAGACAAAAATGACCAACAAGCGGATCATTCGGCGGGCACACCCGCGGGCACCTGCCGCCGCGCAGACGCACCGACACGGTAGCGTCTGTCCGTGAGGCTCATAATGCCACCCAAAGCCATCACAATGCACCCGATCCAAATCCAGTTTGCATAAGGTTTGATATAGGTCCGCATCGCCCAGCCGCCGCCGGTTTGAGGATCACCCAAAACAACATAAAGATCGCGGGTCAGGCCCATATCGATAGCAGCCTCGGTGGTTGGCATCCGCTGGACATTGTAGACGCGTTTTTCCGGGGTCAGCTGCGAAATAAACCGCCCCCCCGCAGATACGGTCACATCACCGCGCTCCCCCACATAATTGGGGCCACGAAACCGCTCTGCTCCATTAAAAGTGAAGGTGTAGCCCGACATTTCCCAACTGTCGCCCGCGTTAACCACGCGAATATTCTCGGTCTCGAATGCAGTGATCATAGCAATGCCAAAGATGGTCAATCCAAACCCGCTATGAGCAATAGCCTTGCCAAAATCGGCCCGTGGCAAGTTGACCAAACGCCTCCATGTCTCCGAGGCAGGCGCTTTGAACGCCTTCACCCTAAGGCCCAAATCCGTCAAAGCGCCCAGAACGACCCAAGCAGCTAAAACAACGCCAAGCGGCCCCCAAATGCGCCCGCCTGTGCCCAATGCCCAAACCAAAGCGCCAAGAGCCACCGAAAGCGCCAGACCGCCCCACATTGGCCGGGCCGTTGCCTGCAATCGTCCCCGTTTCCACGGCAGCGCCGAGGCCACCGGCAAAATCATCGCCAAAACGATCATGAACGGCGTGAAGGCAACATTAAAAAACGGTGCGCCAACGGATAATTTTGTGTCCCAGAGCAGCTCCGCGATGAGCGGCCACATGGTGCCTGCAAGAACTACGAAAGCGGATACGCTGAGCAACAGATTGTTGAAGATGAGCCCGGTTTCCCGGCTGACAACCGAAAACACGCCCTTGGCCTCCATGGCACCGGCCCGAAGTGCGTAAAGCAAAAGCGCCCCACCTACGAAAAACACCAAAATCGCCAAAATCCATACACCGCGTGTGGGATCGGTGGCAAAGGCATGTACGCTGGTGAGAACCCCGGAGCGCACAATAAATGTACCAATAAGCGAGAATGAGAACGCCATGATCGCCAGCAAAACCGTCCAGCTTTTGAGCGTCTCGCGCTTTTCCACCACAATGGCCGAGTGCAGCAACGCCGCCGAAATCAGCCAAGGCATAAAGCTTGCGTTCTCAACGGGATCCCAGAACCACCAACCGCCCCAGCCAAGCTCGTAATAAGCCCACCAACTCCCTAACGCGATACCAATGGTCAAAAACATCCAAGCCGCTAAGGTCCATGGGCGGACCCACCGCGCCCAAGCCGCATCGACACGCCCTTCGATCAAGGCCGCGATGGCAAACGAAAACGCCATCGAGAGCCCCACATACCCCAAATACAAAAAGGGCGGATGAAACGCCAAACCCGGATCTTGCAATAGCGGGTTCAGATCATTGCCATTGAGCGGAGGATTTGGAATGCGGACAAAAGGATTTGAGGTGAACAACATGAAGGCAAAAAACGCCGCCGCGATTGAGGCTTGAACCGCAAGAACCCGCGCTTTGAGCCTGCCGGGCAGATCTCCGCCCCACCATGCGACCATGACGCCGAACAATGTCAGGATAAGCACCCAAAGCAGCAAAGACCCCTCGTGGTTGCCCCAGGTTCCGGTCACTTTGTAAAGCATGGGCTTGTCGGAATGGGAGTTGAACGCGACCAACTGAACCGAAAAATCAGAGACGACAAAGGCGTACATCAATACCGCAAACGCAAAACCGGTCAGCACGAATTGCACATTGGCGGCAGGCACAGCGACGGCCATCCAATCCGACCAACCTTTATATGCTCCAATCATCGGCACAACCATCTGCACAATGGCCACGGCGAAGGCTATGATCAACGCCAGATGTCCAAGCTCGGTAATCATTGGAAACTCCTTTGGGCAGATCATAGGGCGCAGCGTGAAAGGATCAATTGACAAAACCGTCACATCCCCATCCGCCCGTGGCGCTTCTTGTACCGGTCGGCATCGCGTCCGAATGGCAATTGCCTCTTGTGACATGGCGGATTGACCATAGAAATACACTGAATGTGCAAAAAAGCGCAGACACGGGATGCAAAAGTTAAGGATATATAATGGCAGGGTCGCGGCTCCCCGGATTTCACAACCTCCCTCGAAGCGCGCGCCTACAAACGCTCAAACAGGCTTGCGATTTGTCTGCGGACGATGTCGCATATCTGGCCCGGGTCAGTGCCGCGGAGGGCGATCTGGCCGACAACTTATCGGAAAATGTGGTTGGCGTTCTGTCTCTACCCTTAGGAATTGCCACCAACCTGATTGTCGACGGACAGGACGTGCTGGTGCCTATGGCCTCGGAAGAAAGCTCGGTGGTCGCAGCCGTTTGCAATGGCGCAAAGGCCTGCCGCTCCACCGGCGGTGTGACAACAGATGTCGACGACCCGTGCATGATTGCTCAGATCCAGATCACCGGATTAACCGATGTGCCCGCTGCGATGGACGCCCTAACCCAGCACCGACAAGAAATTGAGAGCATGTGCAACGAAACTGACCCGTTATTGCTGAAACTTGGGGGCGGCTTTCGCGATATAGAACTGCGTCCGGTCGCCGGCTTTCTGGTGTTGCACCTCATTATCGACGTCCGCGACGCGATGGGGGCCAACACGGTCAACTCCATGGCAGAACGCTTGGCGCCCAAGATTGAAGAGTGGACCGGTGGCACCGTTGGGCTCAAAATTCTGTCCAATTTGGCTGATCGCAGGCTGGTGCGTGCGACTGCAATTTGGCCCGCCGCAGAAATTGGCGCAGATGTCGTCGACGGCATTGTCAGCGCCTACGCGTTTGCCGCCGCCGACCCTTACCGCGCCGCGACACATAATAAGGGCATCATGAATGGCATCTCCGCAGTCGGCCTTGCCACAGGAAATGACACCCGCGCACTCGAATCTGGTGCACACGCCTTTGCTGCAAAGGACGGCTACGGTCCGCTTACAACATATGAAAAGACGGCCGATGGTGACCTGAAAGGCCGCTTGGAGATGCCTATGGCCGTGGGGATCGTGGGCGGCGCCACCAAAGCCCACCCGACGGCGCAAATTGCGCTAAAAATTATGGGCGCGCGCACGGCCAACCGCCTTGCCGCTGTGATTGCAGCCACGGGCCTGACGCAGAATTTCTCTGCTCTTCGCGCGCTGGCCACAGAAGGCATCCAACGCGGCCATATGAGCCTGCACGCGCGCAATGTGGCGATTGGAGCAGGTGCGACAGGCCCCGAAATTGACCGTATTGCCGCAGAGCTGATCTTACGAAAAACCATCCGCGAGGACGTGGCACGCGATCTGCTCACCCCCCGAACCGGTGACTAAAGGTGCAATTGCCCTGACATTAACACGACGCCGCACCCACCGACTTTGACGCCGGTGATGGCATCCCTTGCGCCCAAAACCTCAACATGCGCAGTACCGGGACGCCCCAGCCAATGACCCTGCTCCGCCACGAAGTTGGGCACGTCAATCAGTCCCTTTGACCACAGATAGGCGGCCATACATCCAGTGGCCGAGCCAGTAAATGGATCCTCCGCCGGCATTGGTGGTGGCAGTAACAACCTCGAAAACGTATCCCCGCCATCCACACCGCCCAAACATACCAAAAACGGTTCCATCAGCTCCGATTGTGCGATGCCGCCCTGTGCGCGCCAAGCCATCAGAGCGTCAGGATCCAGCACCGCTCTTCGCAAAGCATCCTTGGATTTTACAACCGTGATGCAAAAGGGCGTGCCCGTCGACACAACCTGCGGCATTCCGATAATATCCGCAGCGTCCAACCCATAAATTCGCGCGATCACCTCTGGCGAATAATCCTGCAAAAACTCAGGTGCCGCTTGGGTCATGGTGATCTGACCATCCGCGAGTTCTATGGGTAAGACACCCGCGCCAACCTCTAGTGTGAAGGTACAATTGCGCGATACCATTCCGCGCTCGACCATCGAGGTGACAGTGGCCACTGTAGGATGCCCGGCCATCAAAATCTCGCGCTCAGCAAGGTAATACCGCGCCCCAAAATCCGCCACTTCGGACGACACAACGTAAGCACATTCCGACAAGCTGGTCTCGCGCACCAGCGCCAAACGATCCGAAACGGCCAGGTGATCGGCTCCGTGAACCACCACACAGGCATTGCCGCCGAAGGGTCGCTCGGTGAACGCATCCACCCAGTCAAATTCGTATCCCAATGTACCCTCCCGTCCAAAGCCCAAACAGAGTGTCTCGCGAAACGCCTGCCAGCTCCAGCGCGTTTTTGTGCCGGATACAAAGCCGGCACAATTCTACTCTTCTAGAAATGTAGAAGAGTGGAACACCTCCATGACCGGTACCAATCACCCGCTTTGCAATGCCCGCCAATCCTCAACGGCACCATTGTGATCTGGATCAACCGACCGGCCTTTGGCTGCAACAACAGAAGCCTTGCGCGACCAGCCAAACACCCCCGCCGGAGCCAAATCCGTGCCGTGCTCTGGTCGCAGCGCCTCCAATGCGTCTTGTGCCTTGGTGACGGCAAGAACATCGTCAACTTTGACCGGTGGACGTCGATCCCGCAAATAATGCAACTCGCGCGCACCAAAATAAAACGACACAATCGCGCCCAACAGCCACCACAACTGGTCCGGCACCAAGACAAGCCCCTGCATGCGGACGCCAAACCCGACCGGGTCGGCCATTGCATAGACAAAAAGCCCCAAAGTGCCCAAGGCCAAGGCGGGTCGCGGCAGACGGTTCAAACCGTTAATCAACCGATCAAAGGGCGTCACTTGTCGCTGAGAAAACTCAGCGCTCAACTGCTCCAAAACGGCCTTTTGCCACTCGTGATCCATCTGCTCTGCCGCAGCCGCATCGCCGCGCACCACACGGGTCAAATCGGTTGCGGGACGGATCAAGCCACCCAAAGTCGCGATTGTCGAGATTATCCCCATGACGAAACCCGCTGCGCATGTTCCGCGTCCGAGAAATGATATTTGGGCGCAATGAACTCTTCCGCCCGTGTAATCCAACCGCCCTTGCCACCATCGCGGCGGCGGGCATATTTTCGCGACGCCGCTCTGCGGTCGCCAAGTTTGTAATAGTAATTGCGCCGTGCAATCCCGTAAGCATCGACAAAATGGGCCGGTGCGCTCGCAAAGACCTGATGCGACGTTCGTGCCGTTATGGGACCAATGCCGCCATCCACCGAAACCGGTCGTCCAAATGCACCAAGCACCCGCTGCAAAATTCGCACCGCATTGGAGCCCGCATTGACATACATATCGAAAACAGAGGCCTGAACCACCTCCGGCAACCGGGCGACACCGGGACGCTTGTAGTAATGATCTAGGAAAATGCGCTCCGCATCGGCGCGGGTCAGTCTCTTCACATCCGCAACAGACACCTGCCCATCACCGGTCAGATCAAGCCCCAACCTACGCATCGTGCCGATGGTCACACCGAAATTGGTGGCACCCCCAGGATCGTCGAGATCATTCACATAGCCGCCTTCGCGCGCTACAATTTCACGGGCAATGTCCTTTACAGAATGCACAAATAAGCTCCAAGCCATTTACAGTGGCTCCCAGCATTCCGCCTATATCCTAACTAGTCCAAACAGTGGCGTACGGTCCTACACTTTAAGAGCCGTCTTCGCCGCGAAAGACGCCCTGCTCTTTCAAAGCATCCGCCACTTCCTTGGGCATGTAACTCTCATCATGCTTGGCCAACACTTCTGTGGCAACAAACACATCACCTTGAAGCGTGCCGGTGGCAATCATGCCCTGACCTTCGCGAAAAAGATCAGGCAAAATGCCGGAAAACGTGACGTCAATCGCCTCACCCCCATCGGTAACCCTGAACGACACCGTCTCACCGTCTCCGCGCAAGAGCGACCCCTCTTCTACCAATCCACCAAGCCTGAATTTCTCGGATGCGTTGGGGCGCTCTTCAACAACCTGGCTCGGGGATCGGAAAAACTCGATCCCATCGCGCAACGCATAGCCCACTAAACTGGTGGCCGCGATCAGGAAAACCGCACCCACGACAATCAACTGTATCCGCTGCTTTTTGCGAAACCCCGCCATGAACTACTCCGTTATTCGACCACGGGCCAGCACCGCATTAACCTCTGCTCCATAGATAATGGCCATACCGGTTATGTAAAGGAACACCAGCGTGATCATGACACCTGCAAGGGTTCCGTAGGTGGAGACATAAGTCGGCGTATACCCCAAATAAATGGAAAATCCGGTGGCCGCCGCAAGCCAAATCAGCGTCGAGACGATCACCCCGATCCACAATCGCCGAAACGGTATCCGGTGACGCGGTAAGACGAAATGCAGCATGGTCACAAAAGACACAAAAACCAATAGCCCAAAGAAGTATCGCCCAACCTCGGCAATGAACGGGATTGTCAGCCCAAAAAAGCCCTCCACAATCTGAATGACCAACGGCCCCAGAACGATCAAGAACCCCAAAAGGATCGATGCAAAAGTGCCGAAAAACACACAGGCGATTGAGATTAACCGGCCTTTGAGCCAACCTCGCGGCCTGTCTACGTTGTAAGCACGGTCAAACGAGGTGCGGATGGCCTCAAACGCGTTGGAGGAAAACCAAATCGCCGCCAGCGCGGAAATGGTCAACAGCCCGCCGCTGGCGCCGCGTAAAACGTCCAGCAGGACCGGCTCAAGTGTCTGCGCCACATGAGGTGGAGCATACTCAAACAAGGCATCAACCGCCTGCTGACTTTGCCCCGCTCCAAGCGCCAAAGCCGCCACATTGGTGGTCAGGATGATAAACGGAAACACACCCAAAAGCCCAGAAAACGCGATATACCCAGCCAATGCTGGTCCATCATCCTGCTTGAACTCCCAAAACGCCTCATAGAGCACCGCAATCGCTTTGATCATGGGAACAAAGGCGCCGCTTCTAATCCCATAACCTCTGGCAAACCAAGCATCAGATTGGCGTTTTGCAGCGCTTGGCCGGACGATCCTTTGACCAGATTATCCAAAGCGGAAATCACCCGGACACGACCGGCGATACGGTCCCCGATCACACCGATATGACAATAGTTGGAGCCGCGCACATGCCGCGTGGCCGGTGCCTCGCCCATGGGCAAAACCACCACGAAAGGCTCATCCGCATAAGCCGATGCAAGCGCGCCGTGAACCGCCTCCACCGACCCGCGGACATGACAGGTGGCCAAAATACCCCGATTGGCTGGCATCAAATGAGGGGTGAAGGTCACTTTGACCTCGCGCCCGGCATCTTTGGAAAACTCCTGGTCAAACTCGGACGTGTGCCGGTGAACCGGAAGGCCGTACGCATGAATGCCCTCAGACACCTCCGAGTGCAGCATCGCCTCCTTGGGCGATCGCCCTGCCCCGGACACGCCGCACATCATATCAATAATGATCTCACCCGGATCAATCACCCCTGCGCGCAACAGTGGCCGGATCGCATATTGCCCGGTGGCTGCATTGCATCCGGTTCCCGCAATCAAACGCCCTTCGGCGATATCTTCACGATAAAACTCCGTCAGCCCGTACACCGCTTCACGCTGCAACTCGGGCGCATAATGTTCGTGGCCATACCACTGCGCGTAAAGGGCCACATCGGTGAGCCTGAAATCCGCCGACAAATCCACAATTTTAAGAGTATCCGGCAGATCTCGAATGACCTGTTGAGAGGTCGCATGAGGCAGCGCGCAAAACACCAAATCCAATGACGCAAAATCCACATCTGCAATCTTGGTCAGGGTCGGCAGATCCAGATGCCGCAGATGGGGAAACACCACCCCCATATCCAGCCCCGCTTTGCGGTCGGCGGTCAGCGCTGCGATCTCCATTTCCGGATGTGTCGCAAGCAATCGGACAAGCTCGGCACCTGTATAACCGCTCGCCCCCAATATCCCGATTTGCTTCGCCATAATCATATCCTTGCACAACGTGAGCGCTCTCTACCTTAGCTGAAGGGGCTTCGCAATTCACAGCGAACGGAACAAGCATCCGAAATCTACTGTGCAAGCACAGTAGCACAGTTGTTAATCTTTTGACGGCCGGTGATCTGAGCCAAAGACGGCAGCGTAAACACGTTAAAAGGAACGCATCATGTCACCCGCAAAATCAATTCTGATCGCCCTGACCCTTGCCATCAGTCCTGCCACTTTGTACGCGCAAGAGACGATCTTCCCCCGTGTCGATACAGTCGATCTAAACGGGCGTGAGGTGTCTTTTCCAGACCAACTCCCTGCCGATCCAACTCTCGTGCTCGTGGCCTTCAAACAAAAGCAACAAGACAATTTAAATGAATGGATCAACGGGATGAATTTGGCTGCAGCGGACGCGCCCGCTTGGGTCGAACTGCCAGTTGTACCCAATTACGGCGCCCTTTGGCGCGGTTTTGTCAATGGCGGCATGCGATCGGGCATCACAAAGACCGACGACCGGGCCCGCGTGTTCACCATCTTCGTCGACCCAGAGAGGTTTCGCAGCTTTTTTGACATGCCCACGGAAAACGACGTCTACCTGTTGGTTGTCGAACAAGACGGCACTGTTCGAGAAACGGTACGGGGCGATTACAGCCAACAAAAAGCAGACCTGATCCGAGCGGCGCTAAATTAGGCCCCTACCTGCGCCGGTGAACAGCCTCAAACTCAAACCCGAACTCCGGCGCAACCGCTCTTCGTCCTGACAGTTCGTAAGTTTGAGCCCGCAAAAAATCCATCAGCTTACGGGGATCGCCTTCGCGTGACTTGATCTCCTCTTGTGAGATCGCAGACCCGATCACAACCGGCACCCGGTCCCCCACTCGCTTGCGGAATTCATTTACAAACAGGGCGGTGCGAAGGGTCGGATGAACATGACTTGCGACCTGAAACACCCGCGAATTACGACCCTCGAAGAAAATCGGCACCACTTTGGCCCCAGATTTGGAAATCATCTTGGCCGTAAAGGTCCGCCACCCCGGATCAACAGCGTCGCCAAACGGGCGCAGCGACGTGGACACAGTACCACCGGGGAAGATACCCATGGCACCTCCGTCTTTCAAAAAAGACAGGGCCGCCTTGCGACTATCAAGGTTCAGCCGAACCGCTTCTTTGCTGTCCTCAAAGGAAATGGGCAGAATGATTCTGTCCAACTCCCGGGCACGCTTAAAGACCTGATGCGCCAAAATACGAAATGCACCGCCCCGCGCCTCCGACAGAATATGCCCCATCATCAAACCATCGAGAATGCCGTAAGGATGATTTGAAATCAGAATGAGCGGCCCGTCCTTTGGGATATTCTCAAACGACCCTGCAACGATATCCAACTCAAGCTTGTACCGCTCGACCATCACCCGCCAAAAATCGCGCCCTTGGGCAACCTCGCGCTCATACCCGTTGGCCTTTCGTATCAAAGCGACACGACCGGTCAGGTTTTCAACCGTGCGAATGACAGCGCGCCCGGCCTTGGTTTCGGCGGAATGGGCATAGGATATTTCGCGAACGGCTGAGTGCATAAAGGGGTCCACTTCTATGCAGTCTATTTAAGGCAGAACCAAAACAATGCGTCTAAAAGAATAAAGGCCGGAGCAAAACCCCGACCCTTTGTAACACGAATGACACGCAATTTAGCGCTTGGAGAACTGGAAGCTCCGGCGCGCTTTACGCTTACCGTATTTCTTCCGCTCAACCACACGGCTGTCGCGGGTCAAAAAGCCTGCCGCTTTCAAAGCGGGACGCAAAGAGGGCTCATAAAGCTGAAGCGCCTTTGAGATCCCGTGCTTCACCGCACCGGCCTGACCGGACAAACCACCGCCCTTAACGGTCGCTTTGACGTCAAACTGTCCCTCAACACCACACACCGTAAAGGCTTGGTTGAGCAACATCCGCAACACAGGGCGCGCAAAATACTTCTCAATCTCTTTGCCGTTCACGACAACCTTGCCGGAGCCTGGACGGATCCAAACGCGGGCAACCGCGTCCTTCCGCTTACCGGTCGCATAGGACCGGCCCAATTCGTCACGAACAGGCTCGCGAACAACAGCCTCGGCAACAACCTCAGCCGCTTTACCAGGTACCGCAGGCTCCGCCGCAGGGGCAACGCCACCCGCATCCGCAACCGCATCTTTCAACGCATCTAGCGATTTGATCTCATCAGCCATGCTCATGCGCTCCGTGTGTTTTTCTTGTTCATGGATTTCACATCAATCACTTCGGGCTCTTGCGCCTCATGAGGATGCTCAGCAGAGGCGTAAACCCGAAGGTTGGTCATCTGCTTCTTGGACAAAGGCCCGCCCGGCAACATCCGCTGAACCGCTTTGGTCAACACACGCTCGGGAAAACGCCCCTCCAACAACTCGCCTGCCGTGCGCGACTTGATCCCGCCGGGATGGCCAGTGTGCCAGTAATAGGTCTTGTCGGCCCGCTTGTTGCCGGTCAACTGAACCTTGTCCGCATTCACGACAATAACATTGTCGCCCATATCCATGTGCGGGGTGAAGGTGGCCTTGTGCTTTCCGCGCAGGCGCATGGCGATGATCGAAGCAAGACGGCCCAGAACAACGCCCTCAGCGTCAATCAGGATCCACTTCTTGTCGATATCCGCCGGTTTGGCTGAATAAGTTTTCATCTGTCCCAGTCCTTTGAAAGGGTTCCGCCCGAGGCTCTCCCTCGCGCAACATCTCGAAGCCGTCCTTTTAAGGATATCTACGCCCCAGTCAACACCGACAAATCAAAATAAA
>CAKZTM010000033.1 GCA_937920555.1 uncultured Paracoccaceae bacterium
CCGCGTACGGTGGCAGTTTTGCGGTGGTCGCGCCGTTTGTATTAACAAACTATGAACCGAAATCTGGTCCAAAATCGCCGGGCCTTGTGTGGGCCGCGCCGACTGGATTTGGACATAGAGCGTTTCGGCTATCGTCAAAACGGTGCCTTTGATCGCGAGGCCCTGGCGGGTCAGGTTTTGGCGGCGGGTTGCAGCGGCGCGCATCTGGCCAATTGGTGTTCCAGCGTGAAGCTGGGCGGGATCGTGGGCGCCTGCCCGGTGATCAGTTTGGCCAAGGTGGCCCCCATATGCGGGCCTATGCCCATGCCGATCTTAAACCCGCCTGCCAACAGCCATGTGGTGTCCGTGCCCGGCATCCGTCCCACAACCGGGTCAGGCAGGCGGGCGCGGGGTCTGATACCGGCCCATGTGTCTTTGACCGGTGCACCTTTCAGGGCGGGGACAAGGTCGCCCGCGCGGATCAATACCTCTGTCAGTGTGTCGTCGGTGCTGCCGGGGTCGGTCCAGTCATATTCCACCGTGGAGCCCACCGCCGTGCCCAAAGGGCCGTGGGGGACAATATAGGTGCCGCTTTCAAACACTATCGGCATGGTGTCTGGCAGGGTCACATTGAGTAAGGCTGATTGGCCTTTGACGCCGGACCAAAATTCGCCCGGCATATCGGGGGTGAAGTGGCGGGCCTGATGACCGGCGGCGATGACGATGTGGGCGGCGTTGAGGCTGGCTGCGTTTTCGACCCTGTGGCCCTCATGGATGGTCACGCCGCGATTGCGCAAGGCTTGGGCCAGCGCGCCCACTGCTTGTCTTGGATTGAGCCGGGCTGAGAGTGTTTCGCGCACATATCCGTGGCTGGACGGCGCGCATTCGGGGATGTCCTTGACCACGTCCCATGTGGCTTGCCCCTGCCACAACAGCGGGACTTCCTGCGCCCGAACCTGGGCCTGATTGTGCAGCCGTTCGGACCTGAGCGGCAGGGCGCGGCCAATGCGTTTATAGCCGCTGGGCTGTTGGGCGGTTTGTTCGATCTGCGCCCAAAAGCTCTGCGCCGTCAGGAGGGCTTCGAGTTGAAACGCTTTTTTGGCATTCCATTTTTCGGGCATATGGGGGGCAAGCGCGCCCACAAGGCCGCCACTTGAGCCTGCGCCGACGGATTTAGCCTCGAAGACGGCGACATGCAGGCCGCGCTCCTGCAATGCCCAGGCGGCGGACAGGCCGAATATGCCTGCGCCGATGATGGCCACGTCCAAACGCTCCATTGCCAATCCGGTTCCGCCTCTTATGGTTGCAGCTTCATTGTCTGGGGCCGGTTCAAACATGGATCACTTGGAGTTGCAAAGAGATGCGCTGACATGGCGGGACGGGGTTCCGGTCTCGACGCTATTTGATGATCCCTATTTTTCGTTTCAGGACGGTTTGGCCGAGACGCGGCATGTGTTTTTGGCGGGCAATGAGCTGCCAAGGCGGTTTTGTGACGGGTTTCATGTGGCCGAGCTGGGCTTTGGCACCGGCCTGAATGCGCTGGCAACGTTGCAGGCGTGGGAGGCGGCGGGTGTTGCTGGTTCTTTCCGCTTCACCAGCTTTGAGGCCCATCCGATGGAGGCTTCGGCAATGGCGCGGGCTTTGGCCGGTTGGGATGGTTTGGCTGTGGAGGCGTTTGTGGCGCAGTGGCAGGCGGGATCGCGGGCATTTGCATTGGGCCCCATGCAATTGGACGTGGTTGTGGGCGATGTGGCGGAAACGTTGCCCGGTTGGGACGGTCTTGCGGATGCTTGGTATCTGGACGGGTTTTCACCGGCCAAGAACCCGGAGATGTGGTCCGAGCCGGTTCTGCGTGAGGTCGGGCGGCACACGGCGCCGGGCGGGACATGTTCGAGCTACACGGCGGCCTCGGCGGTCAGGGCGCGGTTGCAAGCAGGTGGGTTTGAGGTTGAACGTGTGGCCGGGTTCGGGCGCAAGCGGCACATGACGGTTGGACGGTTATGACGCCTGATCGTTCTGGCTTGGGGATCACGTTGATGATCGTCACGATGTTGATTTTTGCGGCGCAGGACGGCGTTTCGCGGCATTTGGCGGAGACTTACAACACGGTCACTGTGGTCATGCTGCGCTACTGGTTTTTTGCGGTATTTGTGGTGTGTTTGTCGGCGGTCCGTGCAGGCGGTTTGGCGCGGGTTGCGCGGACAAGTCGGCCTTGGTTGCAGATCGGGCGCGGGGTGTTGCTGGTGGCCGAGATCCTGGTGATGGTCACCGCGTTTGTGCGCCTTGGTTTGGTGCAGGCTCATGCCATTTTCGCATTTTTTCCGCTTCTTGTGACCGCCCTATCGGTGCCCATTTTGGGGGAGCGTGTGGGCTGGCGACGCTGGCTTGCGGTGGGGATCGGGTTTGTCGGGGTGATGATCATTTTGCGCCCCGGTGTGAAGGTATTTTCGGTTGATGCGCTGATCCCTTTGTTGGCTGCGACCATGTTTGCCGGTTACCATATTTTGACGCGGCTCGCGTCGCGCACTGACAGCCCGGAGACCAGTTTTTTCTGGACCGGTGTGGCCGGGGCCGGGGCGATCACTGTGGTGGGGCCTTTTTATTGGGTGCCCATGGTGGGGGTGGATTGGTACTGGATGGCGGTCTTATGTGTGGTGTCGGCGGTGGGGCATTTTCTGCTGATCCAAGCGCTGACATTTGCCGAAGCCTCGGTGATCCAGCCCTATTCCTACTTTCAGCTGGTGTTCGCGTCGCTGGCCGGTGTTGTCGTCTTTGGCGAGGTTTTGGACGGTTGGACGCTGACCGGCGGGGTGATCATCGCCGGTTCGGGTCTTTTTGCCATGTTGCGGCAACGGGATTTGGCGGAGGCGAAGTAGTTGCTGGGGGGGGGGGTGGTTCTCCGGGTTGTTTTTTCGCGGATTTTTCGCGGATTTTTGGGGTTAAGCTGTTATATTTTAAGGGGTTTTTAATTCTACTCAACTAGATGAGTGGAATACTGAAAACCACTCAAAAGGTGCCAATATGACGAAAGCAAAATCACGACAGAATGCAGCCAAGTTCTTCTTTGCCCTCGGCCATCAGCGCAGGCTGCGCATCATTGATGTCCTCACCGATCATCCAAACGGGCTGAGTTTCGAAAGGTTGGAGAGCGAGGCTTTGATTTTAGGCGCATCCCTGTCCCACCATCTGCGGTTTTTGAAAGATGCAGGGATCATCCAGCGCAAGATCAAGGACCGCTACAGCATCTACCGGCTCAACACGGCCTATCTGGAGATGATGTTGCGCAGTGGGTGTGACCGGCCAAGGGCTGTGGCGGCCTGAGGCGGGATGGTCGCGCGGACACGCAGGCGTTTCGGTCAGCCGCCCGCTTTTAGGTCCTGGGCCAATTTCATTGTGCCCGCATCCCCCGACAACCGGGCGCGGTAGACCTGCACGCTTTCAAGTACTCTTTGCACATAATTGCGGGTTTCGCGGTACTGGATTTTCTCAATCCACTGCTCCGTATTGGTCCCGGCCAGCCGCGGATCGCCATGTTCTCTGATCCAGCGATCAGCCCGGTGCGGACCCGCATTATAGGCCGCCGCCGCCAGCACATATGACCCGTTATAGCGCTCCAACATTTCGTCCAGATAGGCAATGCCAAGTGTCGCATTATAGCGCCAATCGGTTTTGAGCCGCTCAAACGAATAGAGCTGTCCGATTTTCTTGGCCACCCCTTGCGCGGTTTTGGGCATCACTTGCATCATCCCTTGCGCCCCCACCGGTGAGACCACATTTTGGTTCAGCTCGCTTTCTTGGCGGGCAATGGCCATGACCAGCTCGGCGGGAACATCGCCCGCCAGTTTTGCCAGCTCCGTGACCGGATAGTAGGAGTTGATATTGACCCGCCCCTGACGGGCGGCATTTTTAGCCACTCGGAGCGCCATGTTGGGCTCATCCAGATCGACCAGATACTGGCCCAGTTTGGACTGGTCAGCTTGGCTCATATCCTCAGACAGATGCGCAAAGAAACGGCCCGCCTCGTAATGCTCGCCCGCGATTTGCAAGAGCACACCGGCCTGAAACACCGATGATTGCAAAAAGCCTGCGTCCTGCCAGCCTGCTTTGCGCAAATCGCCCAAGCCCGGATCGGGGCTTTGTCCGACGCGGGCGGTTGCCAACTGGCCGTAAAAGCTGGTTTGAAACCGAGTTGCGACCTCATAGGCCTCTGCGGCTTTTTCAGAATTGCCATTGGCCTCATGGGCGCGGCCCAGCCAATACCACACCCGGCCTTGGGTGATCGGTGTCACCGCCACGTTCCGCAATCGCCGGAAATGCTCGACGGCCTTATCTGCGTCTTTGAGATAGATCAGTTGCAAATAGCCCGACAGCCATTCCAGATCCGTATAGCCCGCCTCGCCCGGTTTCAAATGATGGCGGCTGGCAAATGCGTAAGCATCACTATAGCGGCTTGCGCGCATGGCCCGTCTGGCAACCAAGCGGCGGCGATCAGACCAAATTTCCGGACGGCCCAGCGCCTCGCGAGAGACCGAGCGGGCTTTCAGCAATTCCTCGCCCCCGTCCCAAATATCCTTGCGCAATCTCCAGCGGAACCGATCATAGGCAAGCCCCGGATCAGACACGAGGCTTTTTGGCAGCGCGTCAATCAGCTTGTTGACGCCGTTCTCGCCACGTCGCAGGGCAACCCGTGTTTGCACAAGTTTAATCTGACCCGCCGACAAATAGGGTTTCAGCGCCAAGGCCTGATTGAACTGTCCGGTCCAGATCATGTGGTCCGCGCGCGCCCAATGGTGCGGCGCCAAGGTCTTTTTGTACCGGCTTTGAATGGTCATGCGTTCGGTTTTGCTCAAATAGAGTGTCAGCCACGCCAAACGAGCGGTGTTTTGGGCCGAGGCACTTTGCCCGGTCGCTTCAAATGCCTCAGCAAGGCGCAGCGCGCCGCGGCCTGTTTGGGGCAGCTCTTCGTTGAAATAGGCCAAAATCTCACGTGCCGGGCGGCCCACCGGAATTTTGGTTTCGCCAATTTTTCGCAACAAAGGTAGTCCCGGCCAGTCCGGGTGCCGGTCCAAAAATGTCAGATATTCGCGCCACACGCCTTGGCCAGCCCGCAAGCGGCGCCAATCGGCGTAGGATTTCACGGAGGCGTCGGGGACTTGCGCCACAATGCGGCGCGCCGTCGGCCAGTCGTCCACTTTCATTGCATTGATTGCCAAAGACAGCTTTTGGCCGTGCTCCGTTGACGCCTGCACGGCGGCAGACCCAAGGGCCAAAGACACAAACGCGACAAGGATGACCAAACGCCACATGTTACACATCCTAAAAAGTTTGCCCCCGCGCGGACCGTGTAACACGGACCGCTTTCCTTGTCGCCCTCTTGAGGTTGTATCAGGGTCTTAGGAGGACTCTTCTGCCACACTCACAAGATAGGCATAGACGTCTTCCAAACCCTTCTTCAGTTTGAGCGACATTTTGGATTTGGCTTTGCTGTCATCGAGATAGGTTTTCAAAAAACCGCTCGGGTCTTGCACATAAGCCTGAAACTGTTCTTGATCCCAAACCAGCCCCGCTTCACCGGCCGCAATCATGCTTTTGCTATATTTCGTATAACCGTCAAAAGCGCCTGCTGTGCGCCCGATCACACCATAAAGATTTGGGCCCGTTTTACCGCCTTTGACAATGGTTTCGCCAGCGGCGTCCTGGATCATGTGGCAGCTTTTGCACTTCTTGAAGACTTTCTCACCGGCTTCGATATCGCCCTGAGCCAATGCAGGTGTAGATAGCGCGATGGCTGCCATCACAGCAACGAGTTTGAGTTTCATTAAAAATCTCCCTGAACGTTAACAGCTTACACAGTCATATCTCATAACTGGTTTACAAATGTGCAAGGTCAATAGCGTCAAGGTTGGTCAACAGCCACTATGCAAATTGCCGCGCCTGTTATCCGGCGCGACCTGCAATTTTTGGGTATCAAATAAATCCGTTTGAGGCGAACTCTTTGGCGTCCATGCAGTCTTTTTGACCATCGCACAGTTTTTCTTTGAGCGCAGCCCGGGCGCGGCTGATGCGGGACATGATTGTTCCGATTGGCACGCCTTCCTCTTGGGAGATCTCGGCGTAGCTTTTATTGTCGCGCACATGGGCCAGAAGCGGTGCTGTGACCTCTATGGGCAGAGTGGTGAGCGTGTTCATCACCTCTTTGGCGGTTAGGGCCAATCCTTGAGGCGCCTCATGGGACACCAGTTCAAAATCATCAACATCGACGCTTTTGTCGAAGCGCTTGTCGCGACGTGTGCTGTCGATGAACAGGCGCTTGAGTGTGGACATCATGAAGCTTTTGGGATTGTCGATTTCTTCGGCATCCGCGTCACGGGTCAGCATCCGCATCACAGTATCTTGCACCAAATCATTGGCGGCGTCCCGGTTACGGGTCAAGCTAATGGCAAACCGGGTCAGGGAGGGAATATGCTCTTCAAAATCAATTTTCGTAGTCATAACGTGTCCTTTTTTGGTCTTCGTGTTTCCTGAACTCATATTCGCAGATTTTCACAAACGGTCACCCCCAAGGACGATCACGAGTGGTCCCATCCGCTCACGTTTCTGAGACGCCATGAAGTAATGTTACATTTCCGGGCGATTGGCGGGCTCTCGCTCACATTCGCGTTCCCACCCGTGATGGATTTGGTGATCTGCGTACTGATCTTCGGCGAAACCGGGCCGACTCACTTGATCCAAGCCCAAGTCAGCTGCGAACCGAGGCTTGAAGTTTTGCGCTGCCCGCGCCAATAAGACAGACATATTCAGCAGGGCAGATCATCAATGCGCCGTCTATACCATATGCCGTTGTCGCCGTTTTGCCGGAAAATCCGGTTGGTGTTGGCTGAGAAGAAAATCGAGGTGGAGTTGGTGGAGGAGCGTCCGTGGGAAAAGCGGATGGAGTATTTGCGCCAAAATCCCGCCGGTCTGGTACCTATGCTCAAGATTGATGATGTCACCCTAAGCGACTCTGGCGCTATTTTTGAGTATCTGGAGGAAACCTACCCGGTTCCGCCCTTGTTGCCACAAGGGGCTTTGGCCAAAGCCGAGGCGCGGCGGATGGCGGCTTGGTTTGATGACAAGTTCCAGCGCGAGGTGACCGTCAAGCTGCTCTATGAGCGGGTCAACAAGCGGATCATGAAAACCGGCTACCCGGACAGTCAGGCCATCAAGGACGGCTCGCAGGCGATCAAGTACCATCTCGATTACATGGATTATCTGCTGGACCAGCGGCGCTGGCTGGCCGGTGATGTGATGACCATCGCGGATTTTGCGGCGGCGGCGCAATTGTCCTGTCTGGATTACATATCCGGGGTGGACTGGGCCCATTCGGAGGCGGTCAAGGATTGGTATGCCAAGGTGAAATCCCGGCCCGCCTTTCGGTCGTTGCTGGCCGATCAGGTCTCTGGCTTCCCGCAGCCCGATCATTACGCCGATCTGGATTTTTAAGTGAAAGACGAGCTTCGCGCGCAGGCTCACGCATTGGGATTTTGCGGCTTTGGTGTGTGCAGGCCGGATGCAGTCCCCGAGGCCGCCGCCCGCCTGCATGCGTTTTTGGAGGCCGGGCACCACGGCACCATGGGCTGGATGGCGGAGCGGACCACTTGGCGCGGGTCGGCGGCCAAGCTCTGGCCGGAGGCGCGCTCGGTGATCATGCTGGCGGAGCCCTACACGCCGGACGGCGATCCGTTGCAACTGTTGGAGCGCAAAGATCGCGGCTCCGTGTCGGTCTATGCGCGAAATCGCGATTACCATGATGTGGTCAAGAAAAAGCTCAAGCGGCTGGGCCGGTGGTTGATCGATAGCGCTGGCGGCGAGATCAAGGTGTTCGTGGACACAGCCCCGGTGATGGAAAAGCCGCTGGCGGCCGCCGCCGGGCTTGGCTGGCAAGGAAAACACACCAATCTGGTCAGCCGGGAGATCGGCAATTGGTTTTTTCTTGGGGCGATTTTCACCACGCTGGAGATGGACACGGACGCGGCCGGCGATGATCACTGCGGGTCGTGCCGGGCCTGTCTGGATATTTGCCCCACCAATGCGTTTCCGGCCCCGTACCGGTTGGACGCGCGGCGGTGCATCTCATATTTGACCATCGAACATGCAGGGCCGGTTGACCCGGAGCTGCGGCGGTTGATGGGCAACCGGATTTACGGCTGCGATGATTGTCTGGCTGTTTGCCCGTGGAATAAGTTTGCGGCTGAGGCCTCTGAGGCGGGGTATTTCGCGCGGGTGGAATTGCAGCGGCCCCGGCTTGCAGATTTGGTGGCGCTCGATGATGCGGGGTTTCGGGCGCTGTTTTCAGGCTCGCCGATCAAACGCATTGGACGCGGCAGATTTGTGCGCAACGTGCTTTACGCCATCGGCAATTCCGGCGATCCGGGCCTGTCTGAACCCGCGGCGCGGTTGACCAATGACCCCGATCCGGTGGTCGCGGATGCAGCCCGCTGGGCAGTGGAGCAATTGGCATGATGTTATTGAGTTTCGGACATGGCTATTCGGCGCAAGCGCTTGAGCGGCTTTTGCAAGGGTGGCAGGTTGTGGGCACCCATCGTGACCGCAAGGTGATCTGGCCCGGCACCGATATGCGTCCCTATCTGAAACAGGCAACGCATCTGCTGATCTCGGTGGCGCCGGGCGCGGATGGCGATCCGGTTTTGGCGGAATTGCGTGATGACATTAAGGCGGGCCAATTTGAGTGGGTTGGGTATTTGTCCACGACCGGCGTTTACGGCGATCGGGGCGGGGAATGGGTGGATGAAAGCGCCGATCTGCGCCCGGCCACCAAACGCGGTATCGCGCGGATGAAGGCGGAGGCCGACTGGGCCGCTCTGGGGCTGCCCTTGCATATTTTTCGTCTGGCAGGAATTTACGGACCCGGTCGCGGACCATTTGCGAAAGTCCGGGCGGGCACGGCGCGGCGGATCATCAAAAAGGGCCAGATTTTCAGCCGCATTCATGTGGACGATATCGCGGCGGTCCTGAAAGCCTCGATCGCGCAACCCAATCCCGGCGCGATTTACAACGTGTGCGACAATGACCCGCAACCGCCCGAAGTGGTGATCGAAGAGGCGGCACGGTTGCTGGGACAGCCCGTCCCTGACGCGGTTGCTTTTGAGACCGCTGAGATGACACCTATGGCGCGGTCGTTCTATGCAGAATCCAAACGAGTGGATAATCGACGGATCCGCGAAGAACTTGGCGTGACCTTGAAATATCCTGACTACAAAACCGGACTAAGGGCCGTGCTTGCGGCTGAGAACTGATATTTCGCCCGTGCCGGGCGAGGATATTTAAGGGAACATTGAAAGATGGGGACCTTCGCCCCACCAAAGCAGAGCGAAGGCTTTCAACGTTCACGGCCATCGGCGTCCCCGCCTGTACCGCCCTCATTGGGTAATAGACGAATGGTTTCAATGTTCTTAAAATATCCCCGCCAGAGGCAAATCCGAGATCTTTTGGCGCAGCCAAAAATCGAGACAGATGGAATGGCGCCGTCCGGCGCCTCATTTTGGCAATTGCGAAAAAGGGTCGCGCCGCAAATAGGCTTGGTGTAGCTTTCCAAAAAAGATCACTCGGGGGCGAGCGTGACGGCAAAATCTATAATCGCTATTGGGTTCAGCATGCTTGGGCTGACAGCACAGGCTCAAAGTTTGAACACCTATGGCAATACCGGGCTGATCGATATGCCAACAGCCCACGGCATGCCCGACGGGCATGTGGCGTTCACCTATGGCACTGTGGGAAATGCGGGCCGGGCGACGGTCAATTTCCAGATATCGCCGCGCGTTGAGGGGTCTTTGAGATACAGCACCATTGACGGGTTTGGAGCCGGCAACACCGACCGTAGCGACCAGCAATTCGACCTTAAGATCAATCTTCTTGACGAGACCACAGCGCCGTTTGCCCTGTCTTTGGGGTTTCGCGACTTTTTGGGATCGGCGGTTTATTCCTCCGAATATCTTGTGGCCACAAAGGAGATTTCACCGGGGTTACGCATCACCGGCGGTTTGGGCTGGGGCAGGCTGGCGGGGGAACGCGCCTTTGGCAATCCCTTTGGTGGCACGCGGTCTAACCCTGCGGGCGGCGCACAGCAGGTCAATAGTGCGAACTTCTTTCAGGGGCCCGACACGGGTTTTTTTGGTGGTGTGGAATGGCAGCCGCAAGGGTCTGACTGGCGGCTCAAGGCGGAGTATTCGCCTGACACCTATATGGACGAAGTGGCTTCCGGGCAGTTCAACCGCAGCAATGGCTGGAATTTCGGGATTGAGCGCCGTTTGGGCCATGGGCTTGATGGTGGCATCTACTGGATGGGTGGCCAGGAGGTTGGCTTTCGCCTGTCCTTTAGTGCCGATCCGCGCACCCCGCGTGTGCCCCCCGATCTGATCAACGGGCCGCCGCCCTTCACAGCCAGACCTGCCACGGCCAAGGGCGGCACCAATTGGGTGTCCAATCAAGCCCTGCAAGACCAGTTGATGACCGCTCTGGCCCCTGCCTTTGAGGCGGAGGGGCTATCGCTGCGGGCGGCCAAGCTGGAGGCCACATCGGTGGAGTTTCATCTGGCCAATCTGCACCATGACCGGGCCCCCAAAGCGGTTGGACGGGCCGCGCGCCTTCTGACCACGGGCATGCCGCCCTCGGTCGAGACGTTCCATATCACTTTGATCGAGAATGAGCTGCCCACAGCCACGGTCACCGTGAACCGGTCAGACATGGAGCGTCTGGTCGACACCCATGAGGCTGTGCCTGAAAGTTGGCAGAGGTTCGCGATTGCGAACGCGGTGCCGCTTGAGGCCCCCACATGGCAGGCCCCCGGTGCCGGTCTGAGTTATACAATCGGCCCCAAAGTGCCGTTCAGCCTGTTTGGCGGCACATTCGATTTTGATGTTGTTTTGGATGCGGAGGCCACATACCGCGTGTCGCCTGAATTCTCATTTCATGCAGAAGCCTCGCAAAGTCTGTTGGGGCGGCTTCAGGATGTGACGCCTGCCACCGGGCCTTTGCCGCGTGTCCGGTCCAGTTTTGCGGCCTTCCAGTCCGACACGCCTGTTTTGGACCGTCTGACGGCAGATTACGTGTCGAAACTGGGCGAGAACCTTTATGGTCGCGCCTCGGTCGGCTATTTGGAGCGCATGTTTGGCGGCATCAGCGGCGAGCTTTTGTGGAAGGACGTGAACGCGCCTTTGGCCTACGGGTTGGAGATCAATTACGCCCATCAGCGCGACCCCGGATCGCTTTTGGGGTTCAACGGGTATGACACAGTGACCGGTCACGGGTCGATCTACTGGGACACCGGCTGGAACGGCATTTATGCGCAACTTGATGCGGGCCGGTATCTGGCGGGCGACTGGGGGGCTACGGTCACGGTGTCGCGCCGGTTCGAAAACGGCTGGGAGGTTGCCGGTTATGTCACGGACACCAATGCGGACACGTCCGCGTCAACCTCGGGCAGTTTTGACAAGGGGGTGCGATTGACCATTCCTTTGGGGTGGACCGTGCCCTTCCCGACAAGGCGCAAGCTCACTGTGCCCTTTAGCGATCTGGCACGTGATGACGGGGCGCGGCTTGATGTGTCCAACCGACTTTATCCGCTGGTCCGCGATGTGGATCGCAACCGGCTTGGCGACAATTGGGCATCGTTTTGGCAATGAAATATACAGCGTTTCTTTTGGTTATTCTGCTTGGGGCCTGCACCAGCGGCTCCAAGGATCAGCCCTCGGTCGCGAAGGCGGTTTGGGAGCGTGTTAAGGCTTTGGGCGATGACACGCCGGAGGCTGAGGGCGGCGGCAAGGCCACGCCCACGCGCCAGCAAATCACCGAGTTTAACGTAGCAATGATCCAGATGAATTTGCAGGGTGAGGATATTTATCCCATCATGTTGCCCACGCATGTGAACGGCGCTTATGTGGTTTACGGCAACAAGTTTCGGCAGTCTTTAACCCTTCGCGAGAGCCAAATTACCGGCACGCGGGGCTTGGGGACTGATTTGGTGTCAGCCACCAGTTCAGACGATGATCCGTTGAAGGTTTTGACCCCGCCGGAGCGTTGGCCGGACGGCGTTGCGCGGGAATACCGTTTTGGCGGTGGCGGGCCATCTGGGCGGGTGGAGCGTTATGACTGCACTTTCGCACGCGGCGGTGATGCGCAGATCATACTGGCGGGCACCACGTTTGATGTGGTTGGGTTTGCGGAAACCTGCACCGGTGCGGACGGGCAGATCCAGAACCTTTATGCCGCAGATGCCACGACCGGGCGGGTTTGGCAGAGCCAGCAATATGTGGGAGCTGCCATGCCTGCGATCAATCTGGATATTCTGGAGCCGCTCACCCAATGACGCCCAAAGCGGTGATCTTTGACATGGACGGCACGCTTTTGGACACAGAGCGGGTCTGTCTTGCCACGTTTGTCGAGGTCGGTGCGCGGCACGGGTTGGACGATCTTGAGCCTGTTTTCATGCAGATTGTGGGTCGCAGTGGTAGTACTGAGGAACGGATGATCGCGGCGGCCCTTGAGGGTCGGGTTGGATTTGATCAGTTCATATCCCAGTGGGACGCGGCCATTGATCACGCACTTTCCGTGTCGGTGGACGTGAAGGCCGGGGCGGTGGCGCTTTTGGACCATTTGCAGGCTTTGGGTTTGCCTTTGGCGGTGGCAACCTCCACCCCCACGGCGCGGGCGCAGACCCATCTGGCAGAGGCAGGATTGTTGGGATATTTCGCCCATGTTCTGGGCGGGGACCGGGTGACTAACCGCAAGCCGGACCCGGAGCCCTATCTGGCGGTGGCCGCTTTGCTTGGGGTCGCCCCTGCGCAATGTGTGATGTTTGAGGACAGTGATCCGGGCACTATGGCCGCAGTGCGTTCTGGCGGGATTGTGGTTCAGGTCCCCGACCTGAAGCAACCAGATGCTCAGACTGCGGGCTTGGGGCACATTATCGCGCCCACGCTCCTTGACGGGGCGCGGGCGGTTGGTTTGATCGGTTAGTTATTGAGCCACGGCGGCTGATGTCAGTTTATCAAGTGCCCCGGTCATTTTGGCGATCACTTCCGCATCGGCGGGCAGGCCATGCGCGGTCAGCGAGGCGGGCGCATGGTAGGCGATATGGACCTGTCCGCTTTCGTCTTCATAGGCCAACACCCGCAGCGGCAGATCAAGGCCGGTGGTTTGCGCCGCCTGAATGGCGGGCGTTCCAAGGGCCGGATTGCCGAACATCAGCATTTGGGTGGGGCGCAGCTCAGCCCCCACGCTCATAGCGCCTTTGGCGTGATCCACGCGGGCAAACACGGTCGCCCCTGCCCCTTCCACGGCGGCAGAAAGTTTGTCGATGGTCTGGGCCACCGAATGCGGGCTGGGTTTGGTGATCATATCGGCAGCACTCACGAGAGTACCAAAGATGGAAAAGCAAATTGCGAGAATAAGACGCATGGCGGTTCGGCCCCTTTTGGGTTTTGTGCAATATTTTTCATGGGCTAACTCTAGGTCGGGACCGGGCTGTGGTCGCTGCAAATTTTCGTGAGGTTCTACTTTGCGCGACAACTGGCCGGGTGGCGCTTGTGTCAGCGGTCACAGTCGTTTTGGGTGGCATCTGTATATAGGCTTCAAGCCCTGTAAGGAGAGCAATCATGATTGATCCTGTTGAAGTGTTATGGACGCCCGCCGGGCAAAACCTGCCATCCTTGGGCGCGCGGGCTTTGGTGGATGTGTCCGATGGTGACACGCCCAATATCCGCATGCCCGTGCGCATGTTGTCGATTGATACGCCCGAGGTCACTGCCAAATCCGCCGCTGGTGCGGCTCGGGTTGACGCCAAATTCGCCGAGTTGGTGGGGTGGTTAAAGGACGGCACCGCGCCGGTGCGCGCGGCCTTTCGCGACCACATCCTGCCCAAGTTGGAGGGTGCGCCGGGGGGCAGTTTGCAATTTGAGCAAGGTCAGGCGGCCAGTGCGTTTTACAAGGCCAAGGTCGAGGAGCGGTTGCGCAGGCCATCGGGGCGGCGGCGCAATTTGTTTGTGCGCAGTGCGGATGATCCGTTTGACCGGTTTGGCAGGCTATTGGCCTATGTAGCCCCCTCTTACAGCGCCAAGGAGCGCAGGGAGATGAGCCGTCAGGGGCGCGCGACCTTCAATCTTGATCTGGTGGAAAGTGGCTGGGCCGCTCCTTTTGTGCTGTTTCCGTCCATTCCCGGCGAGTTGGATCTGCCCTTGTTTTTGGAGGCGGCTGTGGGCGCTCAGGACAACGGGCGCGGGCAGTACGCAAACGCGTTTTCCCTGACCGGTTACGAGTACCGGATGTGCGAGCGGTTGCACACGATTTCCAAGAGGCTGGCGGCGGGGGAAGTTTTGTCATTCCCGGATCAAATTGCGTGGCGCACCCGGTATTGCGCGGACATGCGCAACCGCACCCTTCATGGGCCGGAGAATTATATGGATGTGCGGGCGCCCTACCGGCTGTGGGTCTGGCCCGACGATGTTCAGGAGGCCATGGGGATGCTCAATCTGGTCCCTGCCCCGAGCCTGACGTCTTGAAACGGAAAAAGCCGCCGAGGTTTCCCCCAGCGGCTTTTAATCTTGGTGCGCCGGAGCGCGAAACTTAGTTGTCTGCAGCCAAAGCGATTGCAGCGATAGCTACAAGCGGGATGATCCAGCCAAGTGCGCCGGAACCGGCAGGCTCTTTAACCATCTCAACCATTGGTGCAGGGTCTGCAGCCATTGGTGCGACGTTACCAGCCATAGCTGTACCAGCGAATGCTACGAGAGCGGCTGTAAGTGCGATCTTTTTCATTTTTGTTCTCCAGTTGATTGGCGCCTAAACGGGCTATCGAGAGCTGCCACAACGGCAGGCTCCGAATTCTTTAATTATCGGCTGCGAGTGCAATAGCAGCGATAGCTACAAGCGGGATGATCCAGCCAAGTGCGCCGTAACCGGCAGGCGTGTCATCCATTACGACTTCCATCGGCGCCTCTGTGGTCATCGGAACAGGGTTTCCTGCGACGGCGACGCCAGCGAATGCTACGAGCGCGGCTGTAAGTGCGATTTTCTTCATATTTGGTTCCTCCAAATTTTGTCTAGTCTGCTTGTGACATGAAGATGCGCACGACAGACCCACAAAGTTCTACCTCGTATTTTGCAAATAACCAGCATGGGCGACCGTTTGCAATCAAAGATTTACGGGGATTTCTGTTGAATGGATATCCGCGCGTCAAATAAGCAACACTTGTGTGCCTACCTTTGCCATCGAGAACAAGGTGGCAATATCCTCGTTGAAAAGACCAATACAGCCGTTGGAGGACATACGCCCGATCTTGCGGGTGTCGTTGGTACCGTGAATTCGGTAATATTGCCATGTCAGGTAGAGCGCATGGGTTCCAAGCGGATTATCCGGCCCCGGTCCCACATATTCGGGCAGGGACGGATCACGTTTGAGCATGTTTGGTGTCGGGCGCCAGTCCGGTCCGTCCTTTTTGCGCACGACTTTGGTGCGGCCCAGACGGGTCAATTCCGGCGACATGGGAACAGAGGTCGGGAAAATCCAGTAATCGCGGGCCTCGGTCCAATAGTGCAGTGATCTTGTCTGGGTATCCACAAGGATCGCGCCATTATTCAGGGTGTCAAAATATCCACCCCATTCATGGGTTGTAAAGGACGACACATTGCGGTCCACCCGGATCGGAGCCGGCTCGAAGAACGGGTCTTGTTCGGGCGTCAGCTGATCTGGTGTCACTTGTGTGATAACCTGTTGAGCTGCCACGGGCCCTGCGACAAGCCCGGTGGCCGTGACAGCGGCACCCTGACGGATGAAATTTCGGCGATTTATGCGCATTTTGACTATTTCACTCTGCAGTCTGTGGTTAACTCGGCACTATCCTTAGACAAATCGATTGGCTCCTTCAAATCACAGTTTAGTTTATGCCGAAATTTGAGCAAAACTGTGGCAACGCTTACGTTTTAGTATCCACTCAGATAGAAAGTGTGACAGTGACAAGATTTCAAGGCGGGCGGGACATGTTCCGAAGTTTTTATGCGATAGTGCTTCTTTTGGGTTTGGCGGTTGCCGGATGTGACAGCACTGTGGGGGCATCGAATGTGCCGTCATCACCGGGGGTTGTTTCATCTGCGGAACTCCGCGACACGGCTTCGATCCAGTTTCGTCATGCGGATGCGATCAACGCCCTGCGGGCCTCGCGGGGGCTGAACCAGTTGAGTTTCAGCCAAGCGCTTAATTCTGCGGCTTTGACCCATGCCCGCGACATGGCGCTTCAGCAGCGTGCGTGGCATTTCGGATCGGACCGGTCCAACCCGCAATCGCGCGCTGTGCGGGCCGGGTTTGGGGGCAGAATTCTGGGCGAGAATATCTCGGAGTCGTTCGACGGGGATATTGCGACGCTGCAAAACTGGTTGGCTGATCCGGGTGCTGCGAGGTTGATTTTGTCGTCAGAGGCCACGGCCGTGGGCTTTGGCTGGTTTCAGGAGCCCACGGGCAAAATCTGGTGGGTTCAGTTGATCGGAACAACCGGCCGTCCGGGATCAGTGTAGCCATTTGGCCGATCAGGCTTGGATCCAAATCGGGATGCCATCGGGCACCATTTGGTAGATCTGCTCCATTTCCGCATCGGTGACAGCAATGCAGCCTGCGGTCCAGTCACGTTTACCGGACTGTCCGGCATATCTGGGACCGCCATGGATAAAGATATCACCGCCGGGTCTGACGCCTGCGGCATTGGCCCGCGCCACATCACGCGCATTGGGGTAGGAAATCCCCAGTGACAAAAAGTAGGCGGAGTTATAGTTGCGCCGGTTGATCCAATATTGCCCTTCGGGGGTGCGGCCATCGCCTTCGCGGAATTTATGGCCGCTGGGATCGAAGCCGAGGTTCACATCATGGGTCGAGATCGCGGTGGTTCCGGTCATGATATACATTTTACGCGCCGATTTACTGACGACGATGCCGTCGGCCTTCGGGCCGTAATAGATGTTTTTGATTTTACCGCTGCTGCATGCGTTGAGGGCCAATGCAGATACACCCAATAAAAAGGCCCGTCTGGAGCCCACTTTCAAATTCATTTTGTCGCCTCGATTTAATAAGCGTCTGACGCGCTCTTTGGTATTGCGCAATTGTGTTAAAATATCGCCGCATGTGGCGCAAATCAATTTTTAAGTGATGGGGTGGGTCCGGGGCGGCCTTATACATCTTCACTTGATTATGGCCGCGGACCCGAGGCCATATTAAATCGCCGGTTGATTAAGGCTTGGGGTCCAGCGCATGCCCAACCCCTGGGGCCGGTCAGCGCCCTGCCTGATTATGTCGATATAACAGTTATGTCAGGCTATTTTCGGACTGAACCTCAGCGGCGATATCTTTACGAGATTTCCGGCCACGTTCGGTTGCCGATTTGAGCTGTCCGCAGGCGGCCATGATATCTTCACCTCTGGGCGTGCGCACCGGGCTGGCGTAGCCCGCATCATTCACAATCTGGGCAAAGGCGCGGATGCGGTTGTTTGACGAGCGCTCATAGGGAGAGCCCGGCCACGGGTTGAACGGGATCAAGTTGATCTTGGCGGGGATGCCTTTGATCAGGTCCACAAGTCTGTGGGCATCTTCATCGGTATCATTCACGCCTTTGAGCATCACATATTCAAAGGTGATCCGCTCCGAGTTGGACAGGCGCGGCCAGTTCCGGCAGGCCTCCAACAGCGCATCGATATTCCAGCGTTTGTTAATGGGCACCAGGTCATTGCGTACCTCATTGGTGGTGGCGTGAAATGAAATCGCCAGCATGCAGCCGATTTCCTCACCGGCGCGCACGATCTCGGGCACGACACCTGATGTTGAGAGGGTAATGCGGCGGCGCGACAGGGCGATGCCTTCGCCGTCCATCGTAATTTTCATGGCGTCGCGCACATTGTCGGTATTATAGAGCGGCTCGCCCATGCCCATCAGCACAATATTGGTGATTTTGCGCTTGTCGCCGGGCAAGGTGCCCCATTCGTCCAGATCATCGCGGGCCACCAAAATCTGGCCGACGATCTCAGCCGGGGTCAGATTGCGGACCAGTTTCTGGGTGCCCGTGTGGCAAAACGAGCATGTCAGGGTGCAGCCGATCTGCGATGAAATGCAAAGCGTGCCGCGATCTGTTTCGGGGATGTAGACGGTTTCCACCTCATGCCCGCCGCCAATTCTGAGCAAGTATTTGCGGGTGCCATCCTCGGAGACCTGTTTGGTGACGATCTGCGGGCGTTCAAGGATGTGGTTGGCCCCGAGACTGGCGCGGATGTCTTTCGACAGATTGGTCATCTGATCAAACGAGGTCGCACCTTTGTGGTACATCCATTGCCAGATTTGGCCGGTTCGCATTTTGATCTGCTTGTCGGGAATGCCAATGGCTTGCAGCGCTTCGCCCAATTGCACGCGGGTGAGCCCGATCAAGTTTGATCCAACAGCGCTATCTTTGCGCGGAATGGTCAAAACGTCAGGTGTGACAGCGGTGGACATGGCAGATTCCCAATTGGTGAAGCCGGGTATATAGAGCCTGCCGAAAGCAAAAACCAGCCATACCCGGGCTTTGCACAGAATGGGTGATGTTTCGTTTGAATGCGCGTCTGTCCAATTCGCTGACAGTTGACGGGGAATTTGGGCGATTGTTCCCATTATTTTGGTGCGTTTTTTGTTCTATTTCTATTCGACGATGCAGATGTGCGCTCTTAACCAGTTGGGGGCTTAGCGTTTTTCGCACATCGCATCGCAGACGTTTAGGCTCAAACGCTGACAGGATACCGGGGGGTGGGCCTTCAGCGTTTGAGCCGACACGCTTTTCCCGAATTTTGCTGAAAGACCGGACCGCGGTACGGCTTGGATGCGGTGGGGTTGCTCACAATGTCAGGTTAGGCTGGCCGCGCATATGTTTGAGCCGGTCAAACACGTCAAACCCCATCTGAAGGGCCATATGAGGGATGTCGATGGGCAGCCAGTTTTCGGAAATTTTGCCGCCCGACAGGTGATAAAAATCCATAACACGCATGTCGATTTTGCGGCCCGTGGGTGTCATCCCCAAAAACGGGCCCGTATGGGTTGCCTGCACCGAGGGCCACCCTGCGGTCACAGCGTAATTTCCATCGCCTATACGGATATAGTGGCCGGCACCTTTGCGGTCCGGGAAGGCTTTGAGAAACGGGATTTGGTGATGGGCGCGAAAGCCGTTGAGGCCACGGGACGCGCCAATTCCAGCCCCTGCGTAATACATGAAATTGTCGGTCCAAAAAGCCCGATGATCCATGCTGTCCAAGTCCTTGCCGTCGAAATTCCCTAGGGCTGCGTGCATGCCCATCACGGTTTGGAAGGAATTCGCGCCTGTCTCTGGGTCCGTATGATCGGGCAAAACGCCATCATTGGTGGAAGGGCCGGGCCAAATACCGGGCGCGCCCAGCATCGGCGCCATCGGCCACACACCTGCCTGATCCATCAAATCCAGCAGGTCTATCATCAGGTATGTGTGTGCGATCTTGTCGTCCACGACGTGGTGGGCCTCGCAGGTGCGCAACATGATCGCCCCATGTGTGGCGGGGATGCCCATGAAGTCATGGACAAACGTGGCTTGGATATGGCCCAAGGCTGCGATCATGGGCCGGTTGGTGAATGCAGGGTCCGTGCGGGTGTCCTCAAATGAGCGCCCAGCCAGGAAGATCAGATCGCGGCGCTCAAGATCGGGAAAGCTGTGCCGAAGCTCGGCCCACAGACGGCGGATCGCGTCGATGCCCTGCTGCTCATTCCACGGGTGGGAGGCCCAAAGTGCGGCATCATCGTGATAGGCGGTCGCCGGGTCTTCCCCTTGGGCTATGGCGTGGAGCAAATCGTAGACGTGGCGTTTGATATGCATCGGACGGTTCCTACTGGCGTTTTGCGAGTAGGAGCAGATCGGGGAGACCGGTGCAATGTCGACGTGGCAAGGTGGGCGATTTCGGGTGGGTGGCGGACTCTTCTACTTTTCTAGAAGAGTAGTTTTCCAGAGATAAAAAGGCGTTTTTTATCAAGCGCTTGAGTTTTCGGGTTTACGATTTCTTAAAGTTTAAGCCATCGCCTCGGAGCGTTCGATCAAATCGACACCCATTTGCTCAAACAGATCAATATAGTCGAGCATCACCCAATTCTCGGCGATTTGGCTGTCCGTACAACGGTAAAAATCCATCACCCGCAAGGTCAGCGGCTTACCTGTGGCAGCCACCCCCAAATAGTCCCCCTGATGGGTCATGGTCATGGATGGCCAGCCCGACACAGCCGCATATGCCCCATCCCCAATGCGGCAATAATGATCGCCACCCTTGCGGTCTGGAAAGGCTTTGAGAAATGCTATGCGGTGATCCCGGTCAAAGCCCGGATAAGTGTAGTTGGACCCAATCCCTGCCGGGCCATACCAAAACATATTGGGATGCCAATAGCCGTTCATGCCGGTTTGGCCTGCCGATTGAAATGTCACCGGGTCATAAGCGTGCAGATCGCCCAGCATGCCTTCCACAATATTCAACGAGGTGTCGGACTGCTCCGGCAAATCCGGGAATATCCCATCATGGGTGGCAGGGCCCGGAAAGAGCGTCTCTAGCCCCAGTGATGGCAGCGGCATCCGGCCTGCCTGGCGCATCAAATCGGGCAGATCTATGATGATCCGTGCCTGTTCGATCCGGCCCACATCATCGAGTTGATAAAACTCCCCTGCCCGCAAAAAGGCCAAGTGGTTGGACGGGCTAATGCCGCAGAAGGCCGCTTCGAAATTGCCCGCGTAATGGGTCACGGAGGCACACCACCGCGCCTGCTCATGACGCCGGTTGATCCCGCCAATAAAAATCTCATCCCGGCGGTGCACAGCGGTGAAGGCCGATCGCAGGGGCCATACGAAATTGATCAGGATGTCATCGATCCCGCGCAGCTGACCAATAGGTGCGCTTATGTCGAACACGCAATCATGGGTCATCATGCCCGACATGATCAGTTGCAGGTCAGGCTCATCGGCCAACAAAAGTGCATTCAGAAAATCACGCGTATTCTCTCGGTAATCGGACATTTTTTCACCACCCCTGGTATCCTTGGGCGATCATTGCCCGAGATATTTCAAGATGTCCAAGAGTTTATTGTACAATTCTGTTCTGGCGGGCTTGGCCATGGTTTTGGCATTTGCATACGAATGCATGTTTTTCTTGTACATGGTCCGCGACTCTGACTAGTCTGACCGGACAATACACAAACGCCCCGAGGAGTCGCATGGCCGAAATCAGGCTCGAAAATGTTTCCAAACGCTGGGGCAGTTTTGTCGGCGTTGAAAACTTCAGTCTTGATATTGCCGACAAGGAGTTTCTTGTGCTTCTGGGGCCATCTGGATGCGGTAAAACCACGACCATGCGGATGATTGCGGGGCTGGAAGAGACCTCTGGCGGGGACATTTATATTGGCGACCGGCGGGTCAACGATCTGGAGCCCAAGGACCGCGACGTGGCGATGGTGTTCCAGTCCTACGGGCTTTACCCCAACATGAACGTTTACGAAAATATCCGGTTTCCTCTGAAGGTCCGCAAAGTGCCCACATCCGAGCATGATGCGCGGGTGATGCGCGCCTCCGGCATGGTGGAGCTGGATGAGTTTCTCCACCGCAAGCCTGCGGAGCTGTCGGGGGGGCAACGTCAACGCGTGGCCTTGGCGCGGGCCATTGTGCGCGAGCCGACCGTGTTTTTGATGGACGAGCCATTGTCCAATCTGGATGCCAAGCTGCGGGTCTCGACGCGGGCGCAGATCAAGAACCTTCAGCACGAGCTGGCCACCACCACCATTTACGTCACCCATGATCAAATCGAGGCAATGACCTTGGCGGACCGTGTTGTGGTGATGGAAAAGGGTGTTGTTCAACAGGTTGGCACGCCCACGGATATTTATGACCGGCCGGCCAACACCTTTGTGGCAAGTTTCATTGGATCACCTGCCATGAACCTGATGGACGGCGTCGTGGAGGACGGGGTTTTCAAAAGCAAGGATGTGGAAATTGCCGGTGTGTCCATCGCCAATGGCAAGGTCACGCTTGGCTACAGGGCAGAAGACGCGGAGTTGGCCACCGGTCCGGCCCAAGTCAACTCCAACATCTACACATTGGAGCTTTTGGGGGATGCCACCATGATCACGGTTCGGGCCGGGGGTGCCATGGTCACCGTTAAGGCCCCCAAGGATTTTCGGGCGGAGATCGGAGACGCTGTGTCCATTTCCGTACCACCAAGTATCTGCCATCCGTTTGATGCGTCAACGGGTGCCAGAATTCAGGCCATCTGAGCGGATGGTCCACAAAAGGGACGTGTGATTGCAAGGCATGTCCAAACAACCAGGGAGATCAAAATGTTCTTAAAGAAAGTAGCAACAGCCGGGGCGTTTTCGCTGATGGCGACCGCGTCTTATGCGGCCTGTGATATCGACGGGCGTGTATCGATTGTTGGAAACGAGTTTCCAGCCATCCAGACGGTCGGCAAGGGTGCGCAGGAATGTGCGGGCGGCGTGGTGAAGGCCAATCTGACCGCCGACCACCAGAAGATCAACGTGGCCGGTATGCAGGGCGATCCTGCGGAATATACCTCGGCGATTATTGCCAATTCCTCTATTGTGGCGTTGATGAATGAGGACGTCATTCGTCCGCTTGATGATCTTGTTGCCGAGCATGGCGCTGATCTGAAGCCCAATCAGATGATCACAATTGACGGCAAGGTTATGGCCGTGGCCTTTATGGCTAACGCTCAGCATCTTGTGTACCGCAAGGATGTTTTGGCCGAGATCGGTGTCGAGCCGCCCAAGACCTATGAAGAGCTTTTGGACGCGGCCAAAATGATCAAGGACAAGGGTATCATGGAATACCCGGTCGGCGGTGCTTATGCAGCCGGTTGGAACTTGGCGCAGGAATTCACCAACATGTATATCGGGTATGATGGTGCGTTCTTTAAGCCCGGCACAGCCGAAGTATCGATCAACAATGAGAGCGGTATCGCGGCTTTGAACATGATGAAGTCGCTGTCGGCTTATATGAACCCGGATTTCTTGACCCATGACAGCAATGCGACCAGTGCCGAGTGGAAAGCAGGCAATGTGGCGTTGATGAACATGTGGGGATCGCGCGTTGGACCATTGACGGAGACCGAAGGCTCCACTCAGGAGATTGTGGACAACACGGCCATTGCCGGGCCCATGACTGTGGGCGGCGGCGAGACCCCTGCCACAACGCTTTGGTGGGATGGCTGGACTGTGGCCAAGAATGTCTCGGACGAGGATGCAGAGGCGACATTCAAGGCGATGATGCATGCGATCCGTCCCGATATTCTGAACGAGGAGACATCACCGCAGGCGGTTTGGTTGATCGACGGCTATGAGCCCACAGATGCAGCCGCAGGTGTATTTGATGCAGCCGAGCGCGGTTCCGTGCCTTACCCAATGTTGCCGTTCCAAGGGCTTTTGCACACGGCTTTGGGTGCTGAGCTTGCGGACTTCATGCAGGGCAAGGAAAGCGCCGAGCAGGCCTTGGCTGACACAGAAGCGGCCTACATTGCAGCGGCCAAAGAAAAGGGCTTCCTTCAGTAAGGATGCCTCTGGGATCAGGGGGCTTCGGCCTTCTGATCCTGCACACAAGATTGCCCTTTGAAACGGTCTCATGAAGCATAAAACGTTCTTTTGGTTCTTTTTGCCCACCGCTCTTGCGATGCTGCTTTTCATCGCGTTGCCGCTGGTGTCGATCGTAACCCAATCGCTCTACACCGCCCATGAGCAGGTGTTTAAGACGGTTGAGAATTGTGGCCCGTTTGGGTGCAAGCAAGAGACGACCATTGATCAAGAGGCCACTGCCGCCTTGCGCGATGAAAAGCCAATGGGCAAGTGGGCAGGTGCGCAGATTTACATGGATCGCGGGCATTTGGCGGTCAATGAGGTGCGGGCGGCTTGGCGCAGTTCGGACAGTTGGGGTGCCTTTCTGTCGCAGGTCAGTAATTTTCCGTTCTACAGTGCGTTAGCGTTCACCCTGACGTTCATGTTTGTGGTCACGCCGCTGTGCATTATCCTTGGCTTTGCCATTGCTGTGGGAGTGAATTCGCTGCACCGCCATCTCAAGGGTTTGGTGATTTTCTTTTCGCTTTTGCCGATGATTGTAACGCCGCTTATCGGCTCTCTTATCTTGTTTTGGATGATCGACAGCCGAGGCATTCTGGGGTCGGGCATTCAGTGGTTGTTTGATGATCCTAATCTGTCACTCAAGGCCTCTACCGGGCTGACATGGATCATGTTGATGGTCTACGGGGTCTGGCACAGTGCGCCGTTTGCATTTGTGGTGTTTTATGCGGGGCTGCAAACTTTGCCGCAGGACACGTTGGAAAGTGCGCAAATCGACGGGGCGACGCGTTGGCAGCAAATCCGTTATGTGGTGATCCCGCATCTGATGCCGCTTGTGACCTTTGTGGCGCTCATTCAGATGATGGATAATTTCCGGGTGTTTGAACCGATTGTCGGGTTCAATGCCTCAGCCCATGCCACGTCATTGTCGTGGATTATCTTCAATGATCTGGGCGGCGAGACCCGCCAGTTGTCGGCCGCAGCGGCCACGTCTGTGCTGACGGTCATCGGCGTTGCCATCTTGTTGTCGCCTGTGCTTGTGCGCACGTGGCGCGATTTCAACGAGAAAACCTGATATGTCGTTGTCCTCTCGCAAACAGCCTTTGGGGCTTCGCATCTTCTCGGTCAGTTTTGTGGCTGTCTGGTTGATCTTGGCGGCATTCCCGTTTGTGTGGACCCTATGGGGCTCGTTCAAGGTAGAGCTGGATTTCTTTTCCAAGGCCGACTGGACCAACGCCATCACCGGAGCGCGGACCATTGCCGAGAAGGGCACCGCTTTCACCGCAGACGGCTACCGCGGCGCATGGGTGCAAGAGGAGTTCTGGAAGGCGGCCATCAACACCGCCATCGTGTGCCTGTTTGTGGTGTGCACGTCGCTGACCATCGGCACATTGGGCGGCTATGCCCTGTCACGATCCGGCTACCGCTACACGTTCTGGCTTTTGCTGGCGGCCTTGATCTTTCGGGCGATCCCGCAGCTGGCCCTGGTGTCGGGCTATTTGCTGCCGTTTTTCCAGTGGAACCTTTGGGGGATTTTGCCCACCACGATCATCGTGTTGGTGGCGATCAATCAGCCGTTCACCTTGTGGATGTTGCATTCGTTTTTCCAGAAGATCCCGAAAGATCTGGACGAGAGTGCCAAGGTGGATGGATGCACGCAGTTTCAGGCTTTCCGGCTTGTGATCATTCCGGTGATGTGGCCGGGGGTGATCACTACGGGTCTGTTTTCGTTCCTGCTTGCTTACAATGATTTTCAGGTGACCTCGATGTTACTGGCCAAGGAGAACCAGACTATGGTGCCCAAAATCGCGTCCTTCCTTGGGACGACCCAGACCGAAGGAAACGTGATGTTTGCGGTTGCCTCCGTGGTGTCGGCCACTGCGCCTTTGTTCATTCTGGTGATGTTCTTTCAACGACAAATTGTGAGCGGTTTGACCGCAGGGGCGGTGAAGGGATGAGCAAATCTCCACTTGAGATTGTCCGGGCTATGGAAACGGCGCTGGGTGAAAACTCCAACACGATGGCGGATTTCTTCCACGAGGATTTCGTGTGGGACGGCAATACAGGCTGCGGCGTGAAGCGCGGGATTGCGGAGTTTCGTGCCAATTGGCAGTTGCCGCTCAGGGCCGCTTTCACCGAGCGTGATTATATCACAGACCGGTGGATGGAAGACGGCAATTGGGCCGCTTGTTATGGGGCGATTGAGGGGACACATAGCGGGGTTTTTATGGGGATAGAGGCCACGCAAAAGCGGGTGCGCATCCCTTATATCGATTTTTGGGAGATCACCGACGGGCGGATTTCTTACAACAAGGTGAGCGTCGATTTCGCGCATGTTCTGGCTCAGCTTGGCGTTGATGCATTTGGCGGGCACGGCTGGGAGGCGTTTGACCGGGGTGAGAAAGTGCCACCCCGCCTATGACCCATCTGGCAAACAAGCAAAGATTTAAGAGCTATGCAGATGCGCTTGCCTATCCGGGCGGGTTTGATCGTGCGGTGGCTGATATTTTTACGCAGGATGCGCGGATCAATGTGGTGCATCCGTTCAACGAGATCACAGGCGCGCAGGCCTATTTGGCCACGTTTCTGGAGCCTTTGCAGGCCGCCTTTGAGGGGCTTTATCGCAGGGATTACATTTTGACGGGCGGTGCCTTTGGCGGGTCTGACTGGGTGACATGCACCGGCTATTATGCGGGGCATTTCGCAAGATCGTGGTTGGGGATCAAACCCACGGGGGGCTTGGCCTATCTGCGATTTGGCGAGTTCCACCGGTTTGAGGCCGGACGCATTGTCGAAAGTTACGTCTATCTTGATATTCCCGAGTTGATGATCGCGGCCGGTCAGTGGCCGATTGCGGATAGTCCGGGCAAAGATCGCGGCTATACCGGTTTTTTGCCGGGGCCAGCGACGCAGGACGGTTTGCAGCTGCACGAGAATGATCCGGCGCGGTCGCAGTCCTCGGCGGAGATGGTCACGGAGATGCTTCGCAAGCTGGCGACCAAGGATGAGGCGTGGCGGCCCTATTGGCATGAAAATATGGTCTGGTATGGACCTGCGGCTTTCGGCTCTTTCGTTGGCATTGAGAATTTTGCGGGGTTTCAGGTGCCCTTTGAACAAGCGTTCAGCCTTTGGTCCGGTGGAGCCTCGGACAATGGTGTGACGGAGCATTTCACCCGTTTTGCCGATGGCGATTATATTTGCACGGGCGGCTGGCCGTCGCTGAAGGCGGTTCAGTCACAGACATTCCTTGGCCAGCCATCCCAAGGCAAGACCCTGTTAATGCGGGTCTGCGATTGGTGGCGGCGCGACGGAGACAAGCTGGTGGAAAACTGGGTGTTTGTGGATATCCCGGACGTGCTTTTGCAGATGGGCTATGACGTTTTTTCAGATTTGGAAGGTCGGCAATGACCATCGAGTATCTCAAGCGCGGCAAGTCGGATGGGGAGCGGGCCGAGGATGACGCGAAGACGCGGGCCTCGGTTGAGGGGATCCTGAAGGATATCGCGGCGCGCGGTGATGCGGCGGTCCGCGAATTATCGGAGAAATTTGACAGCTATTCGCCCGCCTCGTTCCGGTTGTCGGGTAGCGATATCGAGGCGCTGATGGCGCAGGTGTCGCCCCGCGACATGCAGGACATCAAGTTCGCCCAAAAGCAGGTGCGTGATTTCGCGCAGGCGCAGCGGGACAGCATGCTCGATATCGAGGTTGAGACCATGCCCGGCGTGATCCTTGGTCACAAGCACATCCCCGTGCAGTCCGTGGGCTGCTATGTGCCCGGCGGCAAGTTCCCGATGGTGGCCTCTGCGCACATGTCCGTGGCCACCGCAAGCGTGGCGGAAGTGCCGCGCATCATCGCCTGCACGCCGCCCTTCAAAGGCGCGCCCAATCCGGCGGTGATCGCGGCCATGCATTTGGGCGGGGCGCATGAGATTTACGTCATGGGCGGCATTCAGGCGGTGGGTGCTATGGCCATCGGCACCGAGACGATTGAGCCCGTGCACATGCTGGTCGGCCCCGGCAACGCCTATGTGGCGGAGGCCAAGCGGCAGCTTTTTGGCCGCGTCGGGATTGATCTGTTTGCAGGCCCCACGGAGACGATGGTGATCGCGGATGACACGGTGGACGGTGAGATCTGTGCCACTGATCTGTTGGGTCAGGCGGAGCACGGGTATAACTCGCCCGCGGTGCTGGTCACCAACTCGCGCAAGCTGGCCGAAGAGACGCTGGCGTGGATTGACCGGCTGTTGGAAAAGCTGCCCACAGCGGAGACGGCTGGGGTCAGTTGGCGCGATTACGGCGAGGTGATCCTGTGCGATACCTATGACGAGATGCTGGCGGTTGCGGACGATATCGCGTCCGAGCATGTGCAGGTGATGACCGACCGGGATGACTGGTTTTTGGAGCACATGACCTGCTACGGCGCGCTCTTTTTGGGGCCGCGCACGAATGTGTCCAACGGCGATAAAGTGATCGGCACCAACCACACGCTGCCCACCAAAAAGGCGGGGCGGTATACGGGCGGGCTTTGGGTCGGCAAGTACCTCAAAACCCATTCCTACCAGAAAATCACCACCGACGAGGCGGCGACACTGGTGGGCGAATACGCCTCGCGCCTGTGCATGCTGGAAGGCTTCATAGGCCACGCCGAACAAGCCAATGTGCGCGTGCGCCGCTATGGCGGCAAAAACGTGCCTTATGGCGAAGGGGCA
>CAKZTM010000034.1 GCA_937920555.1 uncultured Paracoccaceae bacterium
AAAGGGTTCCGCCCGAGGCTCTCCCTCGCGCAACATCTCGAAGCCGTCCTTTTAAGGATATCTACGCCCCAGTCAACACCGACAAATCAAAATAAACCATTGTAAAACAGCAGCTTAAAAATAAGGTATTATTTTACCCCCCAAGCCATCGTCACCCCGGACTTGATCCGGGGGCCAGTCAGCTCTCACCAAGACACCACCCCAACTGATTTAGAACGAGCCTGCCCGTGGGTTGGCGCAAAACCCTCAGCTCATCTCGCTTTATGCCCGCCAGATACTTGAGCATAACTGCAACACAGCACCTTTGGCAAAAGCGCCAGCCCGGTCACGTTGAAAGCACGCCTGTGGCGCGACACGGGCAGGCGCTCCCCCGGCGGCCTAAAGGCCTTGATTCCGGGTCACGTCAGCGAACACTATAGACCGCATCGCCTCTCAACATCCCGATCGCGAATCCCGCAAATCAGTATCACAAACCAAGAAGCCTCAAGATCATCACAATCGCTTCCCCTAGAGCAGTGCCAGCAATCAAACCCGTACTTCCCCTAATCGTTCCATCAATAACCATCTGGCGTATCTTTGCCGCCCGATTTCCAGTTCTATAAAGCGCGTCCGTGACTTCTGCCTCACTCGTGGGCGCTGCGATCTGCACACGATCCTCCGCCAGATCTTCTGCAAAGTCTTCCCGCGCAATCGCCTCAATGCTGCTCAACAGAGCAACAATAGCCTCTCGCTCCTCAGGGCTCGCATCCTTCAGCCGCACCCAAGCATTGGCCTTGAGCGTCTCCCGCACCCGCGGCGCCGCTCGCCGGATATTCACCGCCCCATCCTCAACCGCCCGGATCAGGTTGACGATAGGCGCGTGATCTTGTGCAAACACATCCCCAAGCTTGCCCCTCAAGTTATCGCGCACAATCGTAAAATCCTGATGAACGCGGTACGGCGTCTCGCGATATTTCTCTAAAGTTCGAGATAAAATGCGCGCCTCAAGATCATCCGACTTGAGCGCCTGGTTATCCCCCAATAGCGCGTCATCAAGCGCATCCTGAACCGCCTCCAACGCCTCCGCGTAAACATCGCCCTGAGGGACCGGAACAGGCACCGCATAAACGCGCCCGTCTCCATCGACCTCCAAATCCTCCGCGAGGGGGAGCGTTTGGGTCGCATATTTAGCCTCAATCTCAGCGATCAGTTTTGAGACATGGACCGCCCCCTGCTTCCAATCCTCATCCGGGATCAGAGCAATCTCCTTTTGCATCTCCCAATTCATCGGATTGCCAGACGCCATCCGTTCGTACCACCGTGCCCAGAAGACAAGGTGCTCTCCACCTCGAAGATAACTAGCAAAAGCAGCTATCGGATCTGCCATCAAACCCGGCAGGCTATCCTGCCAAATCGGTTGCTCCAATAGCTCAGCTGGCGCAACATCTTCCGCTCGCTCCAAAAAACGGATATCAGCGCTGATCGCAGCCCAAAACACGGGGTCTGCATCATCATCTATAGAACAAGCTGCATCAACCTCGATGTCATCAGAAATTGCAGCGGCGGTGGCATATGAAGAATATGCAGCATCGACATCACCAGCACCTGAAGCATAAGCTTCAACTGCGGCAGCAGCAGCCATAGAGGAAATTTGAGTTATTTCCGGTATTAAATTTGTGCAAGCAACAACGGATACTAAAGAACAACGCAACCACAGTGCCAAATCATCGTCAAGATTTCGGAAAACAGGATAATTATCTATTGACCGTGAATTGAGTGGTAAGGACCGTAAAGAAGCCCGAAACGCAATTGCCAAAGCAACATCCTGCGACTGATCCTTAAGCCATTCTCGCAGATCTTCTCTGTTGGCAATCTTAACCATTCTTAAGACATGGTCGCTGTTCGTTCAAAATTCAACAAATCTTTACCCAAGATCAACCAACCTTAACACCAACCCCACTCCAAAAACCCCGTGCATGGGTTGTGCATGCGTCCCACCCCGTTAACCCTTCTTCGGCGGAACCGAATACGTCAGCGTCGCATGGGCCACCGGCTCCTCCATCCCCTCACTAAAGACCGTCACCTCCCCCACGCTCAAAGACCGCCCCAGCTTCATGATCCGCGCCTCTCCAATCAAATCCACCGGCCCCGGCTTGCGCATGAAATTGATACTGCAATTGGTCGTGACCGTAAGGCTCTCGCGCCCGATCATCGCTAATGTCGCAATGTAAAACGCGCAATCAGCCAGTGCGAACATAGACGGCCCCGACACTGTGCCGCCCGGCCGCAACTCCGCCTCGCCAATCTTCATTCTGACCCGGGCACTCATTGACCCGACCGCCTCAACCTCCATCAAACCGCGCATTTGCGGAAATACGTTGTCCAAAAACTCTCTTACTTCTGAGATACTTAGCAAAGGTTCACGCATCTTTATCCCGTCCTTTAAACCTGCCATACTGGGCGCAAATTAACGAAAGTAAACGCCATGAGCGAGCCCTTACTGATCCGCCAAGACCAAGGCCCCATTGCCAATTTGACCCTCAACAACCCGGCCAAGCTCAACGTTCTGTCCGACGCGATGCTCCAGTCCCTATCAGACACGTTTGATACCCTGTCAGCGGATAAGACCATTCGCGTCATCACCCTCAAAGGGGCCGGAAAGGCCTTTTGTGCCGGCCATGATCTGCGCGAGATGACCACCAAGCGCCAAACGCCAGACAATGGCGCCGCCGCATTCAAAGACCTGTTTGAGCGCTGCTCACATGTCATGCAGCAAATCCGCACCCTGCCCCAACCGGTGATCGCCCAAGTGCACGGCATCGCCACAGCGGCTGGCTGCCAGCTTGTGGCGTCCTGCGATTTGGCCGTCGCTGCTGAAGCTACCAGGTTTGGCGTAAACGGCGTGAATATCGGACTGTTTTGCTCGACACCGATGGTGGCCCTGTCGCGAAACATCCCGCAAAAACAGGCGTTCGAGATGCTGGTCACCGGCGACTTCATCGATGCACACAAGGCGCATGCGCTTGGTCTGATCAACCGGGTGTCGCCTGAGAACGATCTGGGCTCACAGACCCAAGATCTGGCGCGAACGATCGCAGACAAGCTCGGCAGTGCGGTCAAAATCGGCAAGTGGGCGTTCTACAAACAATCCGAGATGTCGCTGAGCGACGCCTATGCCTATGTCTCAGATGTGATGGTCGAAAACATGCTCTACGCCCAGACAGAGCAAGGCATCGACGCATTCCTGAACAAACAACCACCCAAATGGGATCAGTAACCACTAGGCGCGATTGTACAGCCCAAATATCACCGTCCAGGTCAAAGCCGCCTCGCGAATATACCGCCGTCCGCGCACCCGGACTTTGGTCCAGAGCGGCACATTGATCCGCAAATCCTTGTGGACTGTCTCAGCCGCCAAATACTGCCCCGTCACCCCAACCCGCTGGCACTGATACGCAAGCCTTGGCAAATGAAAGGACTGACTGATCAGGATCACCGAGCGCCCGCCGCCCACATCGCGTTCCCGGTCACATGTATCAGAGGTCTTGATGGCCGCCCCATCTATATCCAAAACCGTCTCCGACACGCCCGCAGATTTCAAATAATCAACCATGAAACCAGCGGCCCGCGCAGAGTTGGACACGACAATACTGTCGACGACACCCAGATCCTTGAGCTTTTTGGCCGAAAGCAACCTTTCCTCATGCAACGGTGAAATCTCGCCATTGCGCACCAATGCACCAAAAACAATCGCGGTTTGAGCCGACCCGACCGTGTCAAAATCATCAATAGGTGTAGAGACGGCCAGATAGGCCCAAGGGCACCAGAACACCACACCGATGCCCAAAATCAGGACTGCAATGCGCCGCCACGTCATCCACCCGTCCCTCTATCTAAGCTTTTGCACACCCGGATATACCACCTCAAACCGCGCTCGAAGCACGATGATCCAGACCAAGATTGCGCCTAATTGGTGCACAATTGCAAGATTAAGCGGCGCGCCACCCATAACGGTGACAATGCCCCAAACCGCCTGCGCTGCAATAAAGATCAAGACCCATTTGAACTGACCACGGATCGCATTGAGCGCATGGCCGCGCGTGCGGATGAACAAGAAAACCGCGAATGCCAAAAGCAAATATCCAGCAATACGGTGATTGAACTGGGTCAAAGCCTCGCTCTCGAACAGGTTTTTCCATGCAGGCTCGATGTAGAAAGCCTCCGAGGGCAGGAATTCGCCGCCCATCAACGGCCAGTCCGTGTAGCCCCGACCCGCGTCCAGCCCGGCCACAAGCGCACCAAGAATGATCTGCAAAAACACAAGCCCAACAAGCAAATTGACCGGCATCATCAGACCCGTTTCTTTGCGCCTTTGGGCTTGAAACAAATCCATCTCCGAGCGGCCAAGCAGAAAAATGTACCACATGATCACGCCAAGAATGACAAATGCCAGCCCCAGATGCGTGGCCAACCGATAAGAGGCCACATCAACCATCGCGCCGGTCAGGCCGGAGGCGACCATCCACCAACCAATCGCACCTTGCAGTCCCCCCAGAATGCCCAATCCAAGCAATCGCACGGTCCAACCGCGCGGAATTTGCTTACGGAACACAAACCAAAGAAAACCGATGGCCCAAACCAACCCGACCACACGACCAAGCTGCCTGTGGCCCCATTCCCACCAGTAAATCGTCTTGAATTCCGCCAATGTCATATTGGCGTTTTGAAGCTGAAACTCTGGAATGCCCTTGTATTTTTCAAATTCCACATCCCAGCTTTCAGCACTAAGCGGCGGCACTGCCCCGGTAACAGGCTTCCATTCGGTGATCGACAAGCCACTATCGGTCAGACGGGTCAAACCACCGACCAAGATCATCAAAACCACCAAAACAAACAGTATAAACAACCACCGAGAGATCGACTTTCGCGGCGTCTCATCAGCACCTTTTACAGGGCGCGGCGAGGGGCGAAGTGTCTCCGACTTCGCGCCATCAACTTCTTCAAAAATACTGCGATTTCCACTCATAACCAGCCTCTCTCACTCTTTGGCGTGATATAGTGCACACCACCCCGTCCGTCTAACCCAATCAGACCCTTGGCTTGGTCAGCGCCCGAATTATTCCGTGAAATATGCGCACATCAGCCTTGGTCAGGTCCATTCGGGAAAAAAGATTGCGCAAGTGCAGTCGCATTGACGCGGCCTTGTCCTCAGGAAAGAAGAAACCGGACACGTCCAACTTTTCCTCCAAACGTTCGGTCAACTTCTCGACCTCCAAGACCGTCGCCGCCTCAACCTCGCTCGCTGCGGGCAGCTCTCCACCGCGCCTGCGCCACTCATAGGCCACCAACAGCACACATTGCGCCAAGTTGAGCGACCCAAACGCCGGGTTAACAGGCACCGAAATAATCGCATTGGCACGCGCGATATCGTCATTTTCCAAGCCCGAGCGCTCGGGGCCAAATAAAATCCCCACATTCTCGCCCGATGCAATTCTGCGATGCGCGTCGGCCATCGCCTCCTCAGGGGTGAACACCGCTTTTGTCAAATCCCGGTTGCGCGCAGTTGTGGCATATACGTAATGCAAATCATCCGCCGCCTCCGCCAATCGGTCGACCACACGGACCTGATCCAGAACCCGCCCAGCCCCAGACGCCATGGTCACCGCACGCTCATTGGGCCACCCATCGCGGGGCTCAACAATGCGCATCCGGTCTAGACCAAAGTTCCACATCGCCCGCGCAGCCGCCCCAATATTCTCCCCCATTTGAGGCCGAACAAGGATCACCGCAGGCGTGGGCCCGGTCCATCCCTCTTGGCTGGCGTGATCGGTCCCGGACATAACTACTCCCATTCAAAACACCTGCGTGGTACGATGGACAAACCAAAAACTCAACTGGGAGCTTCGCAAATGGCCTATGATGAAGGGTCGGCCCAAATCATGGCGGACGCTTTGGCCGAGACAGACGGCATTTCACAAAAGAAGATGTTTGGCGGGCTTTGTTTCTTGCTTAATGGAAATATGCTGTGCGGCGTTCACAAGGACGGCGGCATGTTTCGTGTCGGAAAGGCCAACGAAGAGGCCGCATTATCAGTTGAAGGTGCGCGGCCTTTGGGATTTACAGGCCGTAAGATGGGCGGAATGGTCGAAGTCACCGATGCTTGCATTGCAGATGACGACCAACGGGCGGAATTGATGCAACTTGCTTTGGATTTCGTCGCAAGCCTGCCTGCAAAATAGGAGACGACTTTGAAACGAACCGCTGTAACCCTTGCTCTTTCGCTGACCTGCACACCGGTCTGGGCAAGTAGCCCCGTTGAGCGCGAGACCCTTCTCGACTTCATCCAAACCAATCAATTGGACGCCAATCTTTACAATTTGTTGGCAGCCTCCATCCCGGCCACACCGGCGGGCCAAGCGCTCTATGATGCGTGCGGGACCAGATTGATCGAGGACATGTTTGAAAACGGATATTCCCATGTGCGCAAAACCATGGGCGACGTGTGGCGCGGCGCGCTTGCTGATATCTATACCAACCACCTTGATACCGACGACATTGAGCGGTTTGCGGCCCTTGAGGGCGATGATCGACGCAACGCCATTGCCAACACGCTGACGGCTGAACCTGTCATAGATGACCTTCGCGCGGGCCTTGCGCCGTTGATCGAAGAGGCCGTCGCACGCCATGTGAACCACATGCTTGATGAGGCGGAGACACGCTGCCAAATTGAAAACTAGGGCCGGATGCCGCCGCGCACACTCTATTCTTCTTAACTTCTATCGCCTAAAGACGGCTCAAAGATAACATTCGCAAAGGACGCTGGTATGTCGAAGATCAAGGTAGAAAATCCTGTCGTAGAACTCGACGGCGATGAAATGACCCGCATCATATGGCAGTTCATCAAAGATAAACTTATCTTACCCTACCTCGATATAGATCTTGAATACTACGATCTTAGCATGGAATCCCGTGACGAGACCGACGACCAGATCACCATTGATGCAGCCGAAGCGATCAAGAAACGCGGCGTTGGGGTCAAATGCGCGACCATCACCCCCGATGAAGGCCGGGTCGAGGAATTCGGCCTCAAGAAGATGTGGCGCTCGCCCAATGGCACGATCCGCAACATCTTGGGCGGGGTGATTTTCCGCCAGCCGATTATTTGCTCCAATGTGCCGCGCCTCGTGCCCGGCTGGACTAGCCCGATCGTTGTTGGACGTCATGCGTTTGGCGACCAGTATAAAGCCACGGACTTCCGCTATCCCGGTCCGGGCAAACTGACGATGAAATTTGAAGGCGAAGACGGCAAGGTAATCGAACATGAGCTTTACGATGCACCGTCCTCCGGCGTGGCTATGGGCATGTATAACCTCGACAAATCTATCTACGACTTTGCCCGCGCCTCGCTCAATTACGGCCTGAATTTGGGCTGGCCGGTATATCTGTCGACCAAAAACACCATCCTCAAAGCCTATGACGGGCGTTTCAAAGACATCTTCCAAGAAGTGTTCGACAACGAATTTGCCGAGGCGTTCGAGGAAAAGAAAATCTGGTACGAACACCGCCTGATCGATGACATGGTCGCGGCCTCAATGAAATGGTCCGGCGGCTATGTGTGGGCGTGTAAGAACTACGACGGTGATGTGCAGTCAGACACGGTAGCCCAAGGCTTCGGCTCTCTGGGCCTGATGACCTCGCAACTGATGACCCCCGACGGCAAGATCGTGGAGGCCGAAGCCGCCCACGGCACAGTCACCCGCCATTATCGTCAGCACCAAAAGGGCGAGGCGACGTCAACCAACTCTATCGCCTCTATCTACGCTTGGACCGGCGGTTTGAAACACCGCGCCAAACTTGATGACAATGCCAAACTACTGGAGTTCTCCGAAACGCTCGAACGGGTCGTGATCGAAACTGTGGAGAGCGGCTCAATGACCAAAGATCTGGCCCTATTGGTTGGCCCCGATCAGGGATGGCTAACCACGGAGGGCTTCCTTGAAAAGATCGAGGAAAACCTCAACAAAGCGCTGCCGGGTTAAATCCCCCGCCATATCTCAAAAAGGGGTCGCCTAAAGGGGCGGCCCTTTGTCTTTACGCCCGCGCCTTAAAGGCCCTCAATAAACATGTAATCGCGCTCCGAGATCGGCAACGCATAAGAAAGCGCCTCTTGATATTCAGGCCCATTGTAAAAAGTAGTCGCCGTTTTCATGTCAGGGAATTTGATGATCACGTTGCGGGCCCGCGACGCCCCCTCCATCACCACCGTTTCACCGCCGCGCGCCAAAAACTCACCGCCATATTTCGCAACAGCGGGACCCGCGAGGGCCGCGTATTTCGCATATTCATCCGCGTCACGTACGTCCACCTGAACGACCGCATAAACCGTCATTTATCCCTCCAAGACGGCACGCGCGGCCGCAATCGCTTCGTTTGATTTCGACGCATCTGCACCGCCGCCCTGCGCCATGTCTGGCCGGCCACCGCCGCCCTTGCCGCCCATAGCCTCCGCGGCGGCACGCACCAAATCCACCGCCGACACACGGTCGGTCAGATCATCGGTCACACCGGCGGCAATCGCGGCCTTTTCGCCCGTATCCGCAATCAAAAGCACTGCACCTGACCCCAACCGCGACTTGTGCTCATCAATCAAGCCGCGCAAATCCTTGCCCGACACGCCGGTCAGCGCTTGGGCCATGAAAGCCACACCGGCGACGTTCTCTGCCTCGGGCGCGGCTGACTGCCCGCCGCCCGACAACGCCAAAGCTTTGCGCAAGTCCGCCACTTCGTTTTGCAGGGATTTGCGCTCATCAATCATCGCCAAAACCCGCTCTGACAGCACATCAGGGCTGGCCTTGAGGGCGCCTGCGGCATTCCGCAACATGGCCGTTTCCGCCGCCGCATGCCGCGCCGCCGCCTCACCGGTCAGCGCCTCAACCCGGCGGATTCCGGAGGCCGATGCCCCCTCGCCAACCAGCTTGAAATACCCAATGTCACCGGTCCGGGCCACATGCGTACCACCGCACAGCTCCAACGAGTATGTATCCCCGCCAGCCCCCAAACCACTGCCCTCGGCACGGCCCATGGACACCACACGTACCTCGTCGCCGTATTTCTCGCCAAACAAGGCACGCGCGCCAAATGACTTCGCCTCATCTGGGGTCATAATCCGCGTCTCAACAGGGCTGTTTTGGCGAATATAGGCGTTCACATCGGCCTCGACGCGCGACACCTCGTCATCGGACATCGCTTTGTTATGGGCGAAGTCAAATCGCAAACGATCCGGCGCCACGAGCGAGCCCCTTTGCGCCACATGCTCCCCCAAAACGCCGCGCAAAGCCTCATGCAACAAATGGGTCGCCGAATGGTTCGACCGGATTGCGCTGCGCCGGGTGTGATCCACCCTCGCCTCAACAAAATCACCGGTTTTCAGCGCGCCCGCACCCACCGTAGCGGTTTGCACGATCAACCCGGCCAAACGTTTTGTGCCAGTGACCTGAACATCCAAGTTGTCACCGGTCAGGGTTCCGGTGTCACCAACCTGACCACCCGCTTCCGCATAAAACGGCGTCTGGTTCAAAACAACAAAGCCCGAGGCGCCTTCAGGCAATTCCTCCACCAACTTGCCGTCCAAAACCAATGCCAAAACCTGCGCCTCGGCCCGCTCGCTAGCATAGCCCAGAAATTCCGTCTCTGACACGCGGTCGGCAACCTCAAACCACACCGCATCATCAGCAGCCTGATCTGTCCCGCTCCAAGCGGCGCGGGCCTTGGCCTTTTGCTCGGCCATGGCCGCATCAAAACCCGCCACATCAACCTCCGCACCCTTTTCGCGCATGGCGTCTTGGGTCAGATCAAGCGGGAACCCATATGTATCGTAAAGTTTGAACGCCGTCGCACCGGGCAATGCGTCACCTTCGCCCAAACCTTCCGCCTCAGCCTCCAACAAGGACAATCCACGATCCAAAGTCGCTTTGAACCGCTTTTCCTCCAACTCAAGCGTCTCCTCGATCAAAGACTGCCCTTGGGACAACTCAGGGAATGCCTGCCCCATCTGAGCCACTAGGGCCGGAACAAGCCGGTGCATCACCGGATCCTTTGCCCCCAAAAGATGCGCATGGCGCATGGCACGCCGCATGATCCGGCGCAGCACGTAACCGCGCCCCTCATTTGACGGCATAACACCCTCAGCCACCAAGAACGACGTCGACCGCAGGTGATCCGCAATAACCCGGTGATGCGCATTGGCATCCCCGTCCGGCGCGACACTGGTCGCATGGGCCGAGGCCTCAATGAGCGCGCGCATCGTGTCAGTATCGAACACATCATGACTGCCCGACAATAAGGCACCAAACCGCTCCATGCCCATGCCAGTATCAATTGACGGCTTTGGCAAATCTTCCTGAGCCCCGCCCTCGAAACGCTCGTGCTGCATGAAAACGAGGTTCCAAATTTCAATAAACCGGTCCCCGTCTTCCTCAGGACTACCGGGTGGACCACCCCAAACCTCTGGGCCGTGATCGTAAAAAATCTCCGAACTGGGCCCGCACGGACCGGTGGCCCCCATCATCCAAAAATTGTCATCGGTCGCTATTCGGATGATGCGATCGTCGGAAAACCCCGCAACCTTTTTCCAAATCTCAGCGGCCTGATCATCCGTATGGTAGACGGTCACATAAAGCTTGCTCTTGTCGATCTCAAAATCTTTGGTCAACAGGTCCCAAGCCAGCGGGATCGCCTCATCCTTGAAATAATCCCCGAACGAGAAATTCCCCAGCATCTCAAAAAACGTTAAATGCCGCGCCGTATAGCCAACATTGTCCAGATCATTATGCTTACCGCCCGCGCGCACGCATTTCTGCGATGTGGTCGCACGACTGTAATCGCGAGTTTCCAACCCGGTGAAGACGTTTTTGAACTGCACCATACCTGAATTCACAAACATCAATGTCGGATCGTTGTTTGGAACAAGCGGTGAGCTGTCCACAACCTTGTGACCGTTGCTTTCGAAAAAGCTCAAAAAGGTTGATCGGATATCGTTTAGGCTGGCCATACGTCACACTTCGCGATTGAATTTACGCATTCCATTTAGCCACTGCCATAACCACTGTCCATGAAAAGAGCGCATGAAAAAGGCCGCCCCTTGCAGAGGCGACCTCAATAGCATCATTGGGCCTGCTTTAGGCTTCGAGTATATCGTCCGCATCATCCTTTGCCGGGACGTCGTCAAAATCCAAACCATGGGCGGCCAGAATTTTGTCCTCCACCTCATGGGCAAGATCGGGATTGTCGGCAAAGAACGTCTTGGCATTCTCACGCCCCTGCCCGATCCGCTGATCCCCGTAAGAGAACCACGACCCCGACTTATCAACCACACCGGCTTTCACACCAAGATCGACAAGCTCCCCCATCTTGGAGATACCCTCGCCATACATGATATCAAATTCGACCTGCTTGAACGGCGGGGCAACCTTGTTTTTGACCACCTTCACACGGGTGGTGTTGCCCACAACCTCGTCGCGATCCTTAATTGCGCCAATCCGGCGAATATCCAGACGCACAGAGGCATAAAACTTCAGCGCATTCCCCCCCGAGGTCGTCTCCGGCGAGCCAAACATCACACCAATTTTCATCCGAATTTGGTTGATGAAAATAACCATGCAGTTGGATTTGCTGATGGCACCTGTCAATTTACGCATGGCCTGCGACATCAACCGCGCCTGCGCGCCGACCTGATGATCGCCCATGTCGCCCTCAAGCTCGGATTTTGGCGTTAGGGCAGCAACCGAATCCACCACAACAACCGACACCGCACCGGACCGCACCAGCGTCTCGGTAATCTCCAAAGCCTGCTCACCCGCATCGGGCTGTGAAATCAGCAGATCATCCAGGTTCACTCCGAGCTTGCGCGCATATTGCGGATCAAGCGCGTGCTCAGCATCCACAAACGCGCAGATGCCGCCCTTTTTCTGCTCCTCAGCCACCACATGCAAAGCAAGCGTGGTTTTGCCAGAACTCTCAGGCCCGTAAACCTCAATAATCCGCCCTTTGGGCAGACCGCCAATGCCAAGTGCAATATCCAACCCGATCGAGCCGGTCGAGACGGATGCAACATCCAGAACCGCCCCCTGCCCGAGCTTCATGATCGAGCCCTTACCGAAGTTCCGCTCAATTTGCGAAAGTGCAGATTCTAGCGCTTTTTGTTTGTCCATGCCGCGTCTTTCATCAAGGTCCAGAAGGGGTGCTGCCATTTTTATAATCCTTTATTTCACATCCAGCTTGGTCCGGCAATCACTGCTCATGTTCGCCTCTTGTTCTTGTGCGCAAGATGGGACCAAAATGAGAACATTGCAATTAAAATTTTATGTATCACTAGAATTGTTGCTTTTGGTTTAGGTTCGGTAAATAACTGACAGATGAAGAAAATTAGACCGATGGATGCCCTATATTGCTGATATCATTGCAAAAAAATATCGCCTTTTTGGCGATGACAAAAGCCGGATCAACCTCGATAGAGGCCGCATTGGCACCCTATTGTGACATTATTTTCACACAGTCGCCCACTGTAAAACACATGCAGCTGAGAAAGTTTGAGCGATTCATCCGTCCCTATCTCACATCCATCAACCAAACCCAGATCGAAACCACCTGTCTGTTTCGCGAGCCCATCGATTGGTTAGGAAGTTGGTATCGCTACAGGCGCAGGCCCGCATTGAGCGGCCATGCTAACAGCACCGACGGCATCAGCTTTGATCAATTTGTGGCCTCCTATTTGTCGCAATCCCCCAAACCCTTTGCGAAGGTCGGGCGCCAGTCCAAATTTGTCACCCAAAAGGGGGGCGGCATTGGGATCGATCACCTGTACAAATATGATCATTTCGAAGATTTTCTGACGTTCCTGTCGACGCGTTTTGATCAACCGCTCCAAGTGCCGCGCCTGAACACCTCGCCGGAACTACCGCTCGAGCTGTCAGCGGAGCTGCATAGCCAGCTTGAGACAGACCTGACGCTAGACTTTGAAATCTACGAAACTTACGCGCTTTAAGTCTTGTCCAGCGGTTGCGCCATTTGCTCTTTGACCGTGTGGGTCAATTCGTTGAGCGAAAACGGCTTGGGCAGGAACGTCGCATTTGGCACGCTTATTTGACCGCCATCAAACACGTCTTCCGCGTAGCCAGACACAAAAACCACCCGTGTCTCGGGCCGTTTCTCTTGAGCCATGCGCACCCATGTAGGTCCATCCATACCCGGCATGATCACGTCCGAGACGAATACATCCACCTCCAGCGCGTCATCCTCAAGTATCTCCAGAGCCTCCTCGGCCGACCCTGCCTCCAAAACCGTATACCCCCGAATATTCAACGCACGCGCCGCAAAAGAGCGGACGGGCACCTCGTCCTCCACCAGCAAGACCACGCCGCGCCCGGTCAAATCAGTCGGCTCTCGCACTTCCGTCTCTGGATTGGCCGCCGCATGTGTCTCATCCGCATGGGTCGGCAAATAAAGCGTAAATGTCGTGCCCGCCCCGACCTCGCTTTCGGCGAAAATAAACCCTCCGGTCTGTTTGATAATCCCATAAGCGGTGGACAGCCCCAAACCGGTGCCCTCACCCACACGTTTGGTGGTGAAAAACGGCTCAAAAATCTTTGTGATCTTATCCTCGGGGATCCCCATCCCAGTGTCGGTGACATCAATCTGAACATAAGTGCCAAACGGGATCACCACCCGGTCGACCTTTTTGTCCGTCTCAAACACCGCCGTCATGGTCTTGATGACCACCTCACCGCCATTGGGCATGGCATCGCGCGCATTCACGACCAGGTTCATAATCACCTGCTCCAATTGCCGCTCATCCACCCGCACATTGGGAAGATCCTCCGCATGCTCGATGCGCAGGGTCACTTTCTCCCCCAGCAGGCGATTTAGGAGATGGTTCAAATCCGACAACGTATCGTAAAGATCAATGACCTTGGGCAGCAAAGTCTGTTTGCGCGAAAATGCCAGAAGCTGCCCGACCAAAGACGCGGCCCGATTTGCATTATGCCGGATTTGGATCAAATCACCGTAATCCGTATCGGTGGTCTCGTGGCGCATCAGGATCAAATCGCAATGGCCGTTAATGGCTGTTAACAGATTGTTGAAATCATGAGCCACACCTCCGGCCAGTTGCCCAACCGCCTGCATCTTTTGGCTCTGAACGAACTGCGCCTCCAAAGTCTTGAGTTCAGTCGCATCATTGATCACCGCCAGAATCGAGCTTTCCCCGTCCAGCTGCACCCTGTTGAGCGTCACTTGGAGGAATATCTCATGGCCGTTCACCTTGCCGCGCGCAACTTCCGTGCGCATGTGAACGCGGCCCTGCATCATGTCCTTTATCCGCTCCTCCATAGAGCGGCCCAACCCCTCCAGCAGGTCATTTAGGTTCTCGCCAACAACAGCGTCATCCCCCAATAGCTGTTGGGCAGATCCGTTGAGATAGATCAACTTGCCGTCAGGCGCTACGCGGGCAAGTGCGACCGGCAACGCATCAAGAAACTGATCCGGGGACGCGCCCGTCAAATCATCTGCATCAATTGGCACGAACACCGCCTGCGAAAACGTGCCCGCCTCCTCAAACAGGTGGCACCTAAAACTCCGCGCCTTTGCCCCGTTCAATTTGCAAAGTGCCCCGTCAACCAAAGGCGCGCCGATCTCGGCCACCAACTCGTTGCCAACCGCCAATCCTGCATCTTGCGCAGGACCGTTTGCTGCTGCGATCTTTCCATCAGGATGAAGACGCACCGCCACCAAGTGATCCGATAAGCCGATCTCGTCGAGCGCAAGATTTTCGTTGATCTCTTGGGTGATAAACCAAATCAAACAATCTGAATTGAATGATTTCACCTCAACCCGGCAGAGCTGCCCGGCCCTGTCCTCGACAACTTCAACAGGTGCCGAGGTCTGCTCAAGAGCGCGCCGCAAACGGTATTCCACCGCCGCACCTTCTTCAAAAAGATGGCCCAGCAAGCAGCTGACATTGTTGGAATGCGCCAGACCTGACTGCTCCTTCAGAGCCAGGTTTGACCGCAGGATATCGCCTTGTTCACTGGTCAAAATCGACATCAGGTTAGAGTCCAAGAACAAGCCGTCAAAAATGGACAACAGCTCCGCTTCTCGCGCGGAGCGCAGCGAATTGAACGTAAACGCTAAGGCCGCCACAGTTCCGATTGAAATGCCAATCGCCAAAAACCCAAGATATTGAGCAGGGTCATCAAACCTGACCGCGAAGGCACAAATAACCGCCGCAAGGACGCCAAGTACCACTGTGGGGGAAATTGATCGCGCCCCGAACGACAAAGACATCTGTTCGTGGGGCTGCGTTATTGCGCGGTTGGGCATAGACGTTTCTTCCGAACCTCTCGGTCCGGCCTCTCGTTTCTCTACCCATGTCGCCCGTTAGGAGTTAAAATATCCTATATCAATTCAAAAATACAACTTAAAGTTAATCTAATTTTCAAAAATCAACCTAGTCGCGAAAAACCCATCCCCAACACCCAATGGCGTGAAAAGCCGATGATCCTGCAGGCTGAAAGACCCGTTTCGCTCCAAAAAGGCAGAGACTTGATCCAGATTCTCGGACTGCAAAAAGGAACATGTGGCGTAGCACAGGGTGCCACCGGGTCGCACATACCGGGCCGCACGGTCTAAAATGTCGGATTGAACGCTAAGCAAACTCTCCAGATCCGAGGCCTGAAAGCGCCATTTTGCATCCGGCGTGCGGCGCCACGAGCCCGAACCAGAGCACGGCGCGTCAACAAAGACCAAATCGAAAGCCCCCGCGACCAGCTCTTTGTGCTTAGGCGATGCAACCGTGATCCGCGCGCCTGCTCGGGCGGCACGTGTAGGCAGATCGCTCATGCGAACGGTCGCAATATCATGAGCAATCACACCCCCATCTCCGCCAATTGCATCATAAAGCGCCAACGCCTTACCGCCGCCACCGGCACAGTAATCCAACACACGCATACCCGGTGCCGCCCGCGCAAAAAGAGCAGCCGCCTGCGAGGACGCGTCCTGCAACTCCACCAAACCGTCTCTGTAAGCCTTGGATTGACCAACACGTCTTTGGTTCTGCGTCACTCGAAGGGCGGTGGGAACCCCGTCCACGGGCACAGTCGCAATGTCCTCTGCGCTCAAAATGGCCTGTGCTGCTGCAAGATCGCCCTTGGCCCGGTTCACCCGCAGATCAACCGGCGCGCGCACCAGCAAAGCCTCCATCACCGCTTCAAAATCAGTGCCGAGCGACTGCTTTAAAAGTTCATCCAAGAAATCCGGGTAATTGAACTTGACCGGATCAGCCATGGGTACGTCAGCGGCCAACATCTCTCGCTCAGCCTGCGTTAATGGGTCGGGATCGTATTTCTCCCCGGTAAAGACCCCATCCATGTCCAGACCTTCACGCAAAGCATAGGCCAAAATGATCGCCCTGCCGGACTGCGCGCCACCTTGGGCGCTCAAACTGCGCAATGACCTCAAGCAATCAAAAACAATGTCCCGGATGGCGGCTCTGTCTCGCGAGCCCGCATAACGGTTTTGACGGCCCCAGTTGGTCAATGTCAGCCCGGCAGGTTGCCCAGACAGTATTTGATCAAGAATATCGATTGCCGTCGAAAGGCGCGCCGCAGGCGTCATCGCACCCCCAGAAGCCGCAGCCAATTAAGCACCCGAACAGCCACATATAAAGAAAAATTCACCACTAACTGGCCCGGTAATTGGGCGCTTCACGCGTGATTGTCACATCATGGACATGGCTCTCTTTGAGCCCCGCCCCGGTGATGCGGACCAACTGACATTTACTGCGCATGTCCGCCACGGTCGCGTTGCCAGTGTATCCCATAGAGGCCCGCAAACCACCCACCAACTGATGAATGACCGGACCAACCGGACCTTTGAACGGAACCTGCCCCTCAATGCCTTCGGGGACCAGTTTTTCAGCACTAGCTTCCTTTTGGAAATACCGGTCCGCAGAACCCCGCGCCATTGCCGACACCGACCCCATGCCCCGGTATGCCTTAAAGGACCGGCCCTGATACAAGATCACCTCTCCGGGTGCCTCGTCCGTGCCAGCCAACATCGACCCGATCATCGCAACCGAAGCGCCTGCGGCAATCGCCTTGGCAAAATCGCCGGAATATTTAATGCCACCATCGGCAATAACAGGCACGTCACCTGCCGCTGTCGCACAATCATTGATCGCCGTCATTTGCGGCATGCCGACACCGGCCACAATCCGGGTCGTGCAAATGGAGCCGGGTCCAATACCAACCTTGACCGCATCGGCACCCGCGCCAATCAGCGCTTTGGTCGCCTCCGCCGTGGCCACATTACCCGCAATAACAGCCACGCCCGCATTCTTTTTCAGCCGCTCCACGGCCTGTCCAACACCTTCCGAATGCCCATGCGCGGTATCAATCACCACCACATCAACACCCGCATCGGCCAGAGCCAAAGACCGCTCATAGCCCGCATCGCCGACAGTAGAGGCCGCAGCGACGCGCAATCGCCCCTTGTCATCCTTGGTCGCCGACGGGTTCAACACCGCCTGCTCGATATCCTTGATCGTCAGCAGACCGGTGAGCTTGTTGTCCTTATCAACCACCAAAAGCTTCTCAATCCTGCGCGCCTCCATCAAAGACTTGGCCTCCGCCAAATCCGCGGGTTCGCGCAACATCGCCAAATTGTCCGATGTCATCATCACTTTGACCGGTGTGTCGTCAGACGAGGCAAAGCGCATGTCGCGATTGGTGACGATCCCCAGCACCCGACCCTGCTCATCGACCACAGGAAAGCCGGTGATCTTGTAGCGGGCCTGAAGCGCCTTGGCATCGGCCAGCGTCTGGTTCGGCGTAAGTGTGATGGGCGTGTAAACCACACCGGAAACGAACCGCTTCACCCGCCGCACCTCACGGGCCTGCTCTTCAATGTCCAGATTGCGGTGGATTACACCGATCCCGCCTACCTGCGCCATGGCAATGGCCATCGAACTTTCGGTGACCGTATCCATGGCCGAACTCATCAGCGGAATGTTCAACCCGATCTGAGAGGTCAGACGGGTCCGTGTATCCGCCGTCGCCGGCAATACGCTGGAGGCCGCAGGAACAAGTAAAACATCATCGAATGTAAGCGCCTCACGCAGGTCCATAATCGCCTCCTTGGACATGTTGTGTTGCCGCCGTTTGCTCTCACAGACGCAAAGAGATTGCAATATCTATTGTCACCAGTGCTTTGCGAAACTGTATCTTGTGGAATAGGCGGAGCTCCCGTTCTGATCTTCTATATCTTCGACCAATCAAACATTAATGGTTATTTACTTCTGGATAAGATGACCACATTGTAACGTTTAAGAAATTCTAACTAGGAAAAAATATGAATTCTAAAGCTCTTAACGCATTCAAAGATCGAGTAGACAAACTAGATGACGACATCGACTTAGTCGATGTCCTAAGCACAGCGATTGTAAAGGGTGATTTGTCATCGGCAGACAGTGAAACGGTTCTAAAACGGATCAATCCTCAGAAACATGTACATCTGTCGCGACGCCAAAATTCAGCTGGCAGCCGAACGCTTATCTCGAACCACCTCCGAAACACTGTTCACGCTTCGTATGTCAAAACAGTTTATGAGTGTTTCTCTACCTATTTACGACGAATACTTGTCGAGGCTTCGCAAAGTGGGTTCGACATTGACAGGTTAGTCGGCGAAAACAATCTGGACTTCAAAGCCCGAGACATATTGAAATCCGGCTCGTGGGATCAAATACGAAAAGAGATATCCAACACAATATTTAGAAGGCTGGAACAGGAACGAAGCACTGCCAAGCTCATTGAAAAGATGGTTTCTAAGTTGGATTTGAGCATAAATGTTAATTTGATCTCAGCCGCGCTACCGTATCTTGAGGTCAGGCATATTCTAGTTCATCGCGGCGGAACTCCAGATCAAAAATTTAGAGATGAAAATCCCAGTATGCGGCTGCAAAATAACAAAATTGACCTAAGATTCGAATTCATCACGGAATTTAGAAAGGCGATAAGCGAATTAATTGTTGGTTTTGATCAGGCCGTGTTGGAGAAGGGATTTCTCGAAAAGCGATTTTGTGTTCAGGGGGGCATCCGACGAGGCAATTGAAAAGCGGGCGTTCAAAGATGACCAACACCTACGACACAGGCCGCCTCAACCTCCCCTTTGTGGGTATTTCCACCTTCGGGAAACGCGCCTATGTCGAGAACTGGGATGATATTCAGGCTGACGTTGCAATCATTGGCGCACCATTTGACGGAGGCACCCAGTTTCGCCCCGGTGCCCGCTTTGGCCCGCGCGCGGTCCGTGAAGCCTCCACACTTTTCGCATTCGGCCACGCGGGCGCCTATGATCACGAGGATGACGCGATCTATCTGGGACCGGAAACGACGATTGTGGATATGGGCGACGCAGATATCGTCCATACAGACACGCAAACCTCCCATGACAACATCGAGTTTGCGGTGCGCAAAGCACTGGCCGCAAACGCGCTTCCGGTCACAATCGGCGGCGACCATTCAGTCAACATTCCATGCATCAACGCTTTTGCCGAACATGAACCGTTTCATATCCTCCAAATCGACGCCCACCTGGATTTCGTAGATGAGCGCCACGGCGTGCGCGCCGGGCACGGCAACCCAATGCGCCGCGCCGCCGAGAAACCCTACGTCACCGGCCTGACCCAAATCGGGATCAGAAATGTCTCCTCCACCGCCAAAGAAGGATACGAGGACGCACGGCGCATGGGCTCCGATATCCTGTCGGTCAGACAAGCCCGCGCCCTCGGACCACAAGCCACCGCCGCCCGAATACCGGCCAACACCCCACTTTATGTTACCATCGACATAGACGCGTTTTGCCCCTCAATCGCACCGGGCACCGGCACGCCCTCACATGGAGGGTTTCTCTACTACGACGTACTTGAGCTGCTCCAAAGCGTCTGCCAAAGCCACGAAATCATTGGTATTGACCTTGTGGAAGTTGCGCCCGACTATGACCATACAGGATCGACCGCGACTCTGGCCGCACAAATCCTGCTGAATTTTCTTGGCTTCATTTTCCACGCCAGATCAAAGACCTGAACTATTTGCTTTCTTCCCGACGCTAAACATGCAACTTAAAGTTGTGTTGCTTTAACCTGTCACGAAGGCGTACCGACCGTTGGATTACTTTGATCACATCCGCCTCTTATCCAGCGTCCAACGGCCAGCGCGCGTGACCAAGACATCGGAGCAATCATGTCCAAAATCTCTCGTCGCCAATTCCTCCAAACCAGCACAGCCGCCGGTACACTCTTGACCCTGCATCCGTTCTCGGCGCGCGCTCAGGGTAATCAAGCCCATCTGCGTGTGGCCTCGACCACCGATCTGCATGTGCATGTCTACCCGTATGACTATTACGGCGACCGGCCGGTGGACAATCTTGGCCTGTCGCGCACCGCAACTTTGATCCGCGAACTGCAATCCGAAGCGACAAACAGCATCCTGGTGGACAATGGCGACTACCTGCAAGGAAACCCGATGGGCGACTATATCGCCTATGAACGTGGCATGTCCGAGGGCGATCTGCACCCGATCATCCAAGCCATGAACCTGCTGGGCTATGATGCCGGAACACTTGGCAATCACGAGTTCAACTACGGCGTCGACTTCATGGATAAGGTCAATGCAGGCGCAAACTTCCCCATTATCTCGGCCAATTTCGCCCAAAAACTGGGCGCATCGGGTCGCAATGATCAGTTGCACCTAAAACCCTATACGCTTCTCACCCGAACCTTAACCAAAGGCGACGGAACAACCGCCGACATCACCATTGGCCTGATCGGCTTTGTGCCGCCGCAAATCATGAACTGGGACCAACGCCATCTGGCCGGCAAGTTTGAGGCCCGTGACATCATCGATGCGGCCAAAGCGTGGGTGCCTGAGATGAAAGAGGCAGGCGCCGATATCATCGTGGCCCTGTCGCATTCTGGCATTTCCACCGCGGCTCAAACCGATGGTATGGAAAACGCCTCGCTTTATCTGGCGGGCGTTGATGGCATCGACGCGCTGGTCACCGGCCACCACCATCTGGTTTTCCCATCTGACAAATTTTCCGGCGACGGCATTGATGTGGCGGCGGGCACCTTGCAAGGCAAACCGGCTACAATGGGCGGTTTTTGGGGCTCCCATATGGGCCTGATCGACCTGATGTTAGAACATGACGGAACCGCGTGGCAGGTCGCAGGCTCTCAAAGCACCACCCGGGCAATCTCCCAAAGGGTGGAGCGTGAAACAAAGCCGCTCGTGGGTGATCAGGACGACCTGCTGGCCGAACTTAAACCGGTGCATGACGAAACACTGGCCTATATTCGCCGCGCCGTCGGTCAAACTTCCGTGCCACTTCACAGCTATTTCGCGCTGGTGGCCGATGATCCCTCGGTCCAAGTCGTCTCCCAAGCCCAAACTTGGTATATCTCCGAGATGATGAAGGGCACTGAATTTGAAGCCCTGCCAATCCTGTCTGCCGCAGCCCCGTTCAAGGCGGGCGGGCGTGGCGGGCCGGAATATTACACAGACGTGTCGCCCGGCCCGGTCGCCATTAAAAACGTGGCCGACCTCTACCTGTACCCCAACACGGTGCGCGCGGTGCTGGTCGATGGCGCAACCGTCAAAGACTGGCTGGAACGCTCGGCGGGCATGTTCAACCAGGTGGAGCCGGGCAAAGACGGCCAGCTTTTGCTGAACGCCGAATTCCCCTCCTACAACTTTGATGTCATCGACGGGGTTGAATACGAAATCGACCTGTCTCAACCCTCGAAATTTGGGCCTAAAGGGGACTTGCTAAACCCAGACGCCAACCGGATTTCCAACTTGACCTATAACGGGCAACCCATTGATGCAGATCAAAAGTTTGTAATTGCCACCAATAACTACAGAGCCGGCGGCGGGGGCCAATTTCCCGGTGCGGATGGCTCCACGATTATCTTTGAGGGCCCCGACACAAACCGCGACGTGATCGTGCGCTATATTGTCGAGAAAGGGACGATCAATCCCGCAGCCGATGCCAATTGGTCATTTAAGTCCCACCCAGACACAAGCGTGCTGTTCGAAACCGGCCCGCGTGCCGTGGACTATCTCGATCAGATCAAAGGCATGGCGATCGAACCTGCGGGCGACGGCGCGGACGGGTTTGCGCTTTATAAGATCAAGCTCTGACCCCCAAAAAGCCCGAGCATCACTCCAAAGGTGCTCGGGTGGATCGGCACAGCGCCAACGCGAAACGTTATTGAGCTATTCGTTGGTAAACAGCAGTGCCCTTTTCCAACATCAATCGCTTGTACCGCTTGTCCCGATCCAAGAAAATCTCACATACCATTCGAACATGCGAGGCTTCGATCTGCGCGCTGTCGTAATCTCTCGCCGTGGCAGCATTGATATCCGGTGAGAGCGTCGGCGACGCGCCGAGGCTCCAATACCAGTCGTCGAAAACCAGATACCCTCCGACCGAACAAATCTCCTTTAAAATGCACGTGGTCGGAGCATCCAGATGAAAGACGTGCCCGCCGTCAACATAGGCAAAATCAACCTTGGTCAATGCGCCCGATTGAACCGCAAGCGCCAAATCAAAATGATACCCCGAATAAGTCTTGTTTTGAGACCCCCACCGAGCATCGATATTTGTGTAACCCAGTGCCAGCAAATCTGCCGCCAACGACTCCACGTCATTAGAACGGCTAAAAAGCACCAACGCGCCCTTGTTGTTCATCTTTTCTGCGATTGGTTTGGTGGTTGCGCCCACCCCAACACCAACTTCAAAAACAGTCAGCTCGTCATTTTCAGCCAAAGCCAAATCAAGAATTTTCAAGGCAACATCATCAGGCTTGGAAAGCGTCTCAAAACCCGGTTGGCCGATCTTCTCAAGCACTAGAGCCGTCCTTTCCAAGCCTCGCAAACTTCGGTGGCGTTTAAGTCAAACCCGTCATTCCTTCGCTTTATACCATATGCCTTTTGAACAGATCAGCTCTGTGGCACCAGCCGGAAGAAGGCTTCCTTGCCCAAACTCGCGCCCGCCCGAAACACAATTGGCCGACGCACCCGCATCTCCGTCGCCGTCAACAAATGACCAAACAGCCGCCCCGGCTTCCGTCACACCGCATCTTTGCAAACTTTGCCCCATCGTGATCATCGAACCGGGCGAATATGTCAGTCCGGCGTGATGGCAAAGAGCCTCGGCTGACTGCGCGTGCACCGCTCCGGCCATGCTTGCGCTCAATATCAATCCAGATAGCAGAGTTTTCATTTGGGCAATCCTTGTCATTTGATTTTGAAGACTATCGCGTGATTGGAAACGAAAGAAAAGACACAGATGCATGTACTTGCGCGATTACGCCGGCGGGCCGCGAAATCCAAGTGCCACAATGAATTTCTCTGAGCTGTCAGACCGGCTGGCTGGCGGCTTGAAATGCGTGGTCTTGTCGAAGTTTTTCTTGAGCTGCAACAGCAAATCAGCCTCAGCGCCCCCCGCCAGAACCTTCGCCACAAATGTCCCGCCGGGCGCCAAAACCTCCAACGCCAATTGCGCGGCCGCCTCGCACAGCGCCATGATCCGCAAATGATCCGTACCCTTATGCCCAGACGAGGCCGCCGCCATATCAGACATCACCACATCCGCTTGACCGCCCAGCCACTCTTTGACCCGGTCGTCAGCACCCTCATCGAGAAAATCCAAAACGTGCAGATCAGCCCCCGGAATGGGCTCCACCTCCTGAAGATCAACCCCCAAAACGGTGCCCACGCCCTTGCCCTTCCGGGTCCCCAACGCGTTGACCCGCTCCACAGCGATCTGACACCAGCCCCCCGGGGCACATCCCAAATCCACAACGCGCGCGCCCGGCACCAGAAAGCGAAACTTGTCATCAATCTCCGAGATTTTGTAGGCCGCGCGGCCGCGCATGCCCTCCTCGCCCGCGCGCTTCACATAGGGATCATTGAGCTGGCGCTGAAGCCACAAGGTCGATGACAACTTGCGCCCCTTGGCACTCTTGACCCTGACCTTCAAAGCCCGCTCGCCGCGACCCGACGTATTCTTACCGTTTTTTCCAACCATCAGGTTGCATCCTTTAAAACGCCAGCAGACGACATCATCGAATAAAGCATGCCCTCGCGCAGACCCCGATCCGCCACGCGAATACAATTTGTCGGCCAAATCCGCACCAAAGTCTGCAAAATCGCCGCACCCGCCATGATCAGCCGCGTCCGGTCGCGCCCAATGCCGGGATGATTGCGCCGCCCCTCAGGCCCAAGCTCCAGAAAATGACTGACCACCGCATCCACCTCTGTTGAGCGCATCTTCAAACCGTCCACCTTCGAGCGGTCATACCGGTTCAACCCCAGATGCGCCGCCCCGACAGTGGTAACCGTGCCAGAGGTGCCGATGATCTGAAAACTGCCAAGCAACGTGTCAAAATCATCAGAGTTATAAGGCGAAAACTCCGCAATATGCTCCTCAAACAACCACGACATCAAAGCGAACCGCGCCCCGTCCTCGGCCACATCGCGGTATCGCTCATGCAACGTGGCAACCCCCAAGGGCACCGAAATCCAGTCCACAACAATGGCCCCATCCGCATCAATCGGGTTTTGCGGATCTCGAAGAGAGGGGCGAATTTTTAAAATCGCCGCCGCCCGTTTTTCCGGCGGGACTTGCGACACATCAATCCAAACAAGCTCCGTGGAGCCGCCGCCAATATCGACGATCAAAATCTGACTGCGATCAGGCTCCACCAGTGACGCACATGATATGACCGCCAGGCGCGCCTCTTCACTGGGACGGATAATTTCCAGCTCCAAACCGGTCTCGGACTGCACCTCATCCAGAAAAAGCTGCCCATTATGGGCACGCCGACACGCCTCTGTGGCAATGAAGCGTCGGTTTTGAACAGCGAAATGATCGATCTTTTCGGCGCAGGTTTTTAGCGCTGCAATGGTCCTGCGAATGGCCGGGCGCGACAAATACCCCGTCCGCTCCAAATCCATGCCCAAACGCACCGATTTCGAGAACGCGTCCACCACACGAAACTCGCCGCCAGACGGCTCCGCGATAAGCATGCGACATGAATTTGTTCCCAAATCAAGCGCCGCGAATAATTGCCGCTGCCCGTTCGCAAACGCGCCATGTGCGGCCGCCGGGCGTCCCCCGGCTCCATCTTGTCCTTCGACAGGCATTTTCCAAACCTTTGCGGGTACGCGGAAAAGACCATCGCGCCCCAGTTAAGAAAATCCTACCGGACCAAGCTCACGCTGGCAACTGTAAGTACGTCAGGCCACATCCGCCGAGCTGGCCAAACTAAGCGCTGCGGGCTCCGCGCCAATCGCGCGGCACACGTCATAACAAAGATCGGGGTGGTTCAAAGTGTAGAAATGCAAATGCTCAACCCCCTCCTTCATCAAATCGTCGCACTGGTCGGCGCAGATCGACAAAGCCAACAGATCACGGTCTTCAGCTGTCGGCGCATTTGCAAAAGCATCATGCATCCACACAGGAACCTCCGCGTTGCATTGCCCGGCAAACTTGGTCATTTTCTCGAAATTTTCGATTGGCAAGATGCCCGGCACAATCGGCGCGGTGATCCCAGCCTGCGCCGCGCGGTCACGAAACCGCAAGAAATGCTCGTTGTTGAAGAAAAACTGCGTGATGGCGCGTGACGCCCCCGCATCAAGTTTGCGCTTCAAATTGGCTATATCAGCATCCAAATCCGGCGCCTCAGGATGCTTTTCCGGGTAAGCTGCAACAGACACATCAAACCCGCCGATCTGGGCCAACCCTTCCACCAGCTCGGCGGCAGAGGCAAACCCATCAGGTCTGGCCTCGAATGTTGAGCTGCCCTTGGGCGGATCGCCGCGAAGTGCGACTATTCTTTGCACCCCCATGCTGCGGTATTTCTTGGCAACCGCCAGCACCTCGTCACGCGACGCATCAACACATGTCAGATGCCCCGCAACATTGAGCCGCGCACGATCTCTGATGGTCATAATCGCCGAATATGTCCGGTCGCGCGTCGTCCCGCCCGCCCCGTAGGTGACCGACACGAACTTCGGTCCAAGCGGCGCAAGACGCTCAACCGTACGCCAAAGGCGCAAACTTGCAGATGTGGATGAAGGAGGAAAGAACTCAAAAGAGAGCTCTGGAAAACTAGGATAAGGCACGTGATATACTCCGGTCTATACCGTCAATGGTGTTAAAGTGCCCGCAGATCATAACAGAACAAATGCGACACATCAACTTCCAATTGCGACCAATTTTATCGTAAACGAAGGGCTGATGATTCGTGCCCTCATGTCGCGTTTGCGAGGGCGCGTGTCGCGTGCCGGACAATGACCGTCCATCAGGCGATGTAGATAGACAAAGAAACGCCGCCTGCGGAAAAGGAATTACAATCAAATGACAAGAACAATCGTCGAAAGCAAAACCAAAACTGCCGTTATTGGATTTGACGAACCATTTTGCGTGATCGGTGAGCGGATCAATCCGACGGGCCGCAAAATCTTGAACGCGCAGCTTGAAGCCGGTGATTTTTCCATGGTGGCCAGCGATGCGATCGCCCAGGTGGCAGCGGGCGCATCCATTCTCGATGTGAATTCCGGCGCGGTCTTCCAAAACAAAATGGCCGAGGATGTGCGCTACGCGGACAATAATTTTGTTGAGCCACCACTTATGGCGCAACTCATTGAACTTGTTCAACAAACTGTGGATGTGCCGATCTGCATCGACAGCTCGGTGCCCGGCGCGCTGCAAGCAGGTCTTGAGGTCTGCGAGGGCCGTCCGCTGGTCAATTCCGTGACCGGCGAGAGCGAGCGGATGGAAGAGATTTTTCCCCTGATCAAAAAATACAATGTGCCCGTAGTGGCGATCTCCAATGACGAGACCGGCATCTCCGAGGATCCCGATGTCCGCTTCGCCGTGGCCAAACGCATTGTCGAGCGCGCCGCGGATTACGGCATTCCCGCCCATGACATTGTGGTCGACCCGCTTGTGATGCCGGTGGGCGCCATGGGCTCCGCTGGCCGACAGGTCTTCACTCTTGTGCGCAAACTGCGCGCCGAACTTGGCGTCAACACCACTTGCGGTGCATCCAATATCTCCTTTGGACTGCCAAACCGTCACGGCATCAATAACGCGTTTTTGGCCATGGCGATCACGGCGGGGATGACTTCGGCGATTATGAACCCCATTCAGATCCCGGTGAGTGAGAAAAAACTCAACGCCAAACGCGAGGAGCTGGCCGCCGCTGGCATCATTGTCCCCGAGGGAATTGATCCCGAAGTGCTGGCTAATCTGACCGGTCTTGGCTCCACCAAATCCAAAGCGGGCCGCGAAATGGAAAGCATTCGCGCCGCCAACTATCTGATGAACAATGACGCAGACGGCTCCGCGTGGATCGAGTTCAACAAAGTGCCAGCCTCAGCCGGTGGTCCGGCCAGCAGACGGGATGGGCGTCGCAGACGGCGGGCATAAAGTCAGGCCCAAATAGGCTGCGGATTTTAACCGGTTCGCAGCTGTCGCACTTGCGCAACTTGCCGGCCACCGGCGGTTGCAAACGCCGCTTGGACCGGGTGCGCCCCAGCGCCTAAATCGTCATTAAGGTGGAACCGGTCCAGCGCGTCACAAAGCTTATGGGCCACCTCCCCCAGACCGGCCGCCTGCTTGCAAGAGGCGTCCATTCGGCCCTCCGTGCTGGCCGCCCCTGATGCCAGTTGATCCAAAAGCGCTCTGATCTTTGTCAAAACTTCCTTTTCAGCATCACAACAGACCAGCACGTCATCGCCGCGCTCGGAAATCTCGCGGACCTTTCGGCCAACCTGCTCCATGTGTTCAGAACAGCTTACGACCTGATCTGCGCAAGACTGCACTGACGCTTGCGAACGCTCCACAATATCGCGAATGTCCCGCGCGCATTCCGCCGAACGGGTCGCAAGGGCCTTAACCTCTGAGCTGACCACCGCAAAGCCGCGCCCCATCTCACCGGCCCGCGCCGCTTCGACCGAGGCGTTGATCGCCAACAGATTGGTTTGTGCGGCGATACTTTCGATCACATGAAGTGTTCCGTTAATTGCGTCCGTATCCTCTTTCATCAACCCCAAAGCCGCCTCCGCCTGTTCGCCCACAGACTGCCCGGCAATCACGGTCTCAAGCGCAGATTTGGCGACAGCGTCACTTCGCCCAAGCTGTTGCGTTATGTCCAAAACGGACTTCTGCACTGACGCTGTGGCCTCAGACACCTGCGCTATCTGCGATTTGTGGCTGCCAATATCATCGAAAATCGCGCCAGTGGCCCCGACCAAGGCCGTACTTCGCCCGGCCACGTCACGCGCTGTTTGTGATGCGGTCGCAACCATAGGGCTCAATCCGTCACATACCGCGCGCATTGCCCCCGGTAGCAGCCCCAAATCGCCGGGGTGCGCCCGGCGCGCCTTTGCTCTCAGATCGCCACCGGCCACTTGATCCGCAAGCGCTGTAAGCTCGCCAAACGCCCTTTGAAGCTGGGCCATCGCCCCATTAAACGCCGCCACATCCCGCCCCGCCCCGTCCAGACGACAGGCGAAATCACCGTCCCGCAACGCCTCAACCATGGGCCGCAAATCATCCCCCGCAGGCGCAGGGATCACAGGCTTGACAGGCTCCGCATCCACCACAGGCTCCACAGCCTGCTTGACCGCTCGGGTCATCCAGAAATACCGTGCCCGCAGATCACCCGCAGACACCCTGCCTTGCCAAAACAAGACGCAAGGCGCCATAAGGGCCGCCAAACCAAGACCCGGTGCAGACAAAGCGATCAGAACCGATACCGCAATTGCATAAATCAACACCACCAAACTTAAGCGATCCACAAGCCAACTCCTATTTATCGCCTGCGGATAAACCAATGGTCTTGACTAAATATGAAAGCGATGTCGGTTTTGACGAAAAATTCGTTGTTTTAGCCCGCCGCTCAACCCCGCCACGAATTAGAATTGACCCAGCGCACCGTTGTTGACACAAACACCCGAGCCAACCGAGCAGATTTTCATGACCAAAGACCATCTCGTAATTTTTACCCCTTCTGGCAAACGCGGCAACTTTGCCAACGGCACGCCTGTGTTAACCGCCGCCCGGCAATTGGGCGTCGATCTCGACAGCGTGTGCGGCGGGCGCGGTATCTGCTCGAAATGCCAAATCACCCCATCCTTTGGCGAGTTCCCGAAACACGGGCTGACCGTGGCACCAGATGCGGTCTCGCAATGGAATTCCGTCGAGGAACGCTACAAGTCAAAACGGGGGCTGATAGATGGTCGCAGACTGGGCTGTCAGGCCACGATCCAAGGCGATCTGGTCATTGATGTGCCGCCCGAAAGCCAGGTTCACAAACAAGTGGTGCGCAAACGCGCCGAGGCCCGCGACATCGTCATGGACCCGGCCACCCGCCTCTATTACGTCGAGGTGGAAGAACCCGACATGCATGAACCATCTGGCGATCTGGAACGTCTTGTCAAAGCGTTGCAAGATCAATGGGGCCTGCGCGATGTCATGGGCGATCTGCGTACTTTGCAAATGCTCCAACCGGCACTCCGCAAAGGCAAATGGCGCGTCACCTGCGCGGTCTACCAAGGCGAAGAACGGGTCCGCCCGCGCATCGCTCATGTGTGGCCGGGCTATTATGACGGCAAAATCTACGGGCTGGCCATCGATCTTGGCTCGACCACCATTGCCGCGCATCTGTGCGATCTGGCCGACGGCACCGTCATCGCGTCCTCGGGCATCATGAACCCGCAAATCCGCTTTGGCGAGGACCTGATGAGCCGCGTCAGCTACGCCATGATGAACCCCGGCGGTGACCGCGAAATGACCACATCCGTGCGCGACGCGATCAACCTTTTGGTCGGCCAAATCTCCGCCGAGGCGCTGATCGACCGCGAGCTGATCATGGAGGCGGTCTTTGTCGCCAACCCGGTCATGCACCACCTCCTGCTGGGCATTGATCCGGTCGAGCTGGGCCAAGCACCCTTTGCGCTGGCGACCTCCAAATCCATGACCCTTTGGGCCAAAGAACTGGACCTTGACCTGCATCCCGACGCCCGCATCTACTTCCTGCCCTGCATCGCAGGTCACGTGGGCGCGGACGCGGCCGCTGTGGCTCTGTCAGAGGCTCCAAACCAGTCCGAAGACCTCGTGCTGGTGGTTGATGTGGGCACCAATGCCGAAATCCTTTTGGGCAACAAAACCAAAGTTCTGGCCTGCTCCTCGCCAACCGGGCCCGCCTTCGAAGGGGCGCAAATCTCATCGGGCCAGCGCGCCGCCCCCGGCGCCATCGAGCATGTGGAGATCAACCCCGACACCAAAGAGCCGCGCTTCACCGTGATCGGCTCCGATCTGTGGTCCGACGATCCCAAATTCAAAGAAGCAACACTTGGCACGGGCATCACCGGCATTTGCGGCTCAGGAATTATCGAGATCGTGGCCGAGATGCGCATGGCAGGGCTTTTGGACCCGTCCGGCATCATCGGCTCAGCCGCACAAACCGGCACAGGGCGCTGCATCCCCGAAGGCCGCACCCATTCCTACGTGGTCTGGGATGGCACCGCCGAAGGTGGCCCGCTGATCACCGTGACCAATCTCGACATTCGCGCCATCCAACTGGCCAAAGCCGCACTTTATGCGGGCGCCCGTCTCTTGATGGACAAGATGCAGGTCGATACCGTCGACCGGGTCGTGCTGGCCGGTGCATTTGGCGCCCATATCTCGCCCAAACACGCCATGGTGCTGGGTATGATCCCAGATTGCCCGATTGAGAAAGTGACCTCTGCGGGCAACGCCGCTGGAACCGGTGCCCGCATCGCCCTTCTCAACCGCGCCGCCCGCCGCGAAATCGAAACCACCGTCCATGATATCCATAAAATCGAAACCGCCATTGAGCCGCGCTTCCAAGAACACTTTCTGGCCGCCTCCCATATCCCAAATAGCGCCGATCCCTTCCCGCTCCTCAACGCGCTGGTGGACCTGCCGGATGTAAGCTTCAACCAAGGCGGCGATGGCGCAGAGGGCGGCGGACGACGCCGCAGAAGACGCGGATAATCAACAGATCACATCGAAGTTGAAGGGCCATCAAGCCCGTCTTGCGCCTAAGTGCATTTCAAACGCTCCGCCTCCTAAACGGGGAATGCCCTGTCAATCCCACCTCAAACCCTTTAAAGCCTGCACAAAGCTCAAAAGGACACGTCTTGCCCAAATCTAAAAAGCCAAAAACCAAGCGCGCCGCCGCCAACCCGGCACCGAAAACCCCTTGGTATCAATCGCTCAACGGCCCGTCTGGCCAGCACGGGGCACGGCCCACCAAAACCGGCAAAAAAGCCGAAAACAAATCCGCCTGATGCGGCTTTGAGGGCGGACAGGAACCACCCTTTTCGATTTTCCCAAAATACTCAAATTCAGACAGCCATAACGCAGAGCAAACGCTTGCGGGATGGCGCGGGCCTCATCACTCCGCAGCCATGACCTTGTCTGCACCTTTCAAGGTCAGCGACGCCACCAGAAGTCCCAAGAGATAAATCACCGCCAACCCCGCCAAAAGGGTCACAAATGACGCGCCAAACCCGCTCAGGCCCAATTGCCCGCCGACCAGCAGCGACAGCCCGCTGATCTCGCCGACAAAGGCCCAATAGCCCAGCGTGAGCGCGGACAGGCCCAGCGACAAAACCGTCGCCACGCCCAGCAACACCCGCTGCACAACGGCCACTCTCTGACCAGACAGGCCGCGCTTGAGGGACCGGAACAAGCCGCCCACATCCTGTTGCACAATGATCAATGACGGCACCACCAACAGCACCAAAAACAGACCAAAACTCAGCCCGTAAGACAGAGTAATCACCGTGGGTTTAAGGAACTGCGCCTGCGACGAGGTCTCGTATAAAAGCGGCGCCAGCCCCAACACGGTCGTGAGCGTCGTCAGCAAAACAGGCCGCAACCGATCCGCTGTTGCATCAATCACCGCAGGCACCAAACCACGGGTCTTGGCATATTGATCAATGGTGGTGATCAGCACAATGGAATCGTTGATGATAATCCCGGTCATGCCGATCAACCCCACAACCGTGAACATCGACAGCGGCACATCCCACATGTAATGCCCCCAAATGGTCCCGACCAACCCAAACGGAATGATCGCCATCACCACAATCGGGCGGGTCCAACTGGCAAATATCCACGACAGTGTCAGGAAAATGCCCAATAACACCAGATACGTGCCATACGTCGCGTCGCTCAGAAAATTGCTTTCCTGCTCTGCAAGCCCGCCCAGCCGGGTTTCCACCCCGAATTCCGAGGCGATACGCGGCAAAACCACATCCTGCAATTCCGCCGTAATCTCCTTGGCCCGCTCGGGATTGTCCTCCGAAATGTCACCATTGACATTGATGCGCCGCAAACCGTTCTCGCGGATCACTTGCGAAAAGCCCAACCGCTCGGTCACAGATACAATATCAGACAGGATCACGTAATTGCCCGAGGGCGACCGCATCCGCGTCGTGTTGATGAAATCCGCACTCAACTCGTCCTCAGGCAGACCCACTTTGATCGACCCGGTTCTGAGCCCGACAGGAAACTCGGCTGCATCAATGCCGTTCAAGCGCCGGTAAAGCTCCGCCCCTAAACTGTCGATGGTAAAACCCAAAGACTTGCCCAAAGGCGTCAGTTCAAGCACCAACTCGGCCTTGTCAAAAGCCATGTCATCCTCAACCGCGCTGACCTCTGGATATTGCTCCAACTGGACCTTCAACGCCTCAGCGGCCGCCTTGAGCACCTCCGATGTGGCACCAAAAAGCGATACATCAAGCGCGTCACCACCCGGCCCGCTGCCCCAACGCCGGAAACTCAACGTCTCCAAAAGCGGGTGATTGCGGACCTCGTCTTGAAACGCGCCGACAAATGCAAAGGACGAATAGGGCCGCAAGTCCGCATCAATCAACTCAATGTCAATGGAGCCCAGCAAATCCGCGTCCTTAGTGCCCTGACCGGACAATCCCCGCCCAGTGGTCCCGCCCACTTGGGTCATGGAAAACACCACAGGATTGGCACCGTATTTCTCCTCGAAATCGGCCCCAACCTTGGCCACGGCCCGGTCCATTTCGCGCACCATCGCGCGGGTATCGTCACGGGTCGCACCGGGCAACATGGCGATATTGCCGGTTACGCTGCCCTGCTCGGGTGAGTTGAAGAACCGCCATGTCACCTGACCGGTGATGAACATCGAACTGACCATGGACAGAACCACAATCGCCCCCGCAATCACCGGATAGCGAAACAAAATGACCCAACCGATAAACCTGCGAAACACTGTGTCGCGAAACCACCCAAAGCCCAAGTTCACGTAATGGCTGGGCACATCATACCATTTGCGCTTGGCCGATTGGACCAAAGCCTTGCTCATGTGGTGCGGCAGGATCAAAAAACACTCAATGAGTGAGGCGATCAGAACCACCGTCACCGTGAACGGAATATCCGCGATCAACGAGCCAAACCGCCCCGAAATCGCTGTCAGCCCGAAAAACGCAATCATCGTGGTGATGGTGGCCGAAAACACCGGCGAGGACATACGAATGGCCGCGTTTTCCGCCGCCACAATCGGGGCCTCCCCCAATCGTCTGGCCCTGAAATCCGCGTGTTCCCCCACAACAATCGCATCATCGACCACAATCCCAAGACAAATGATCAACGCAAATAGCGAAATCATGTTGATGGTCAGACCGGCCAAATACATCAAAGCAATGGCGGTAAACATGGCCACAGGAATGCCCGCAGCCACCCAAAACGCCGTGCGTGCATTCAAAAACAAAAACAACAAACCCACAACCAACGCCAACCCGGTCAACCCGTTATCAAGCAGGATCTTGATGCGGTTTGTGATGTGCTCGGCACGGGTGGAGGTCAGCTCAATGGTGACACCTTCAGGCAGGCTGCCCTCCATGTCGCGCGCCACCTCCTCGACAGTTTCCTGCATGGAAATGGCATCGCCCAGCTCCGCGCGGTCCACACGCACGCGCACCGCAGGGTCTTCACCCCGGAAAAACGCACGACCACTGTCCACGCTTTCCACCTCGATACGCGCCACATCCCCGACCACCAGCTTGGAGCCGTCCTCGTTGGAGCGCACGACAACTTCCGCCACATCCTCAGCGTCGCGCTTCTCCACGCCCGAGCGCAGCCGCGCCGTGCCGCCCGCCACATCGCCCGCCGGGTCCGCCTCCGCCTCTTGGGCGATGGCGTCAGCCACATCGATCAACGAAATGTCATGGCGCAACAAATTGGCCTCCGGCACATTGACCCGGATGATCGGATTGGCCACGCCCGATATTGTGGTGCGGGTCACGCCCTCGCGAAACAAGCGCGCCGTGAACTCATCGGCAAACCGGCCCAATTGTTCCGCTGAAACGGGGCCAGAGATCACGACATTTGTCACCCGGTCGCGCCACGCACCGCGCCGCACAACAGGGTCTTCGGTGTTTTCCGGCAGATTTCCGACCGCGTCCACCGCCGCCTTCACATCATCCGCCGCACGCGACATGTCCCAACCGGGCTCAAACTCCAACGTCATGTTGGCGCGCCCCTCGGTGGCCACCGAATAGGTGCTCTCAATGCCCTCAACCGCCAAAAGCGCAGGCTCCAACACCGCAACAACCGCATTGTCCACGTCTTCCGCCCCGGCCCCCCGCCAAGCCACGGTCACGCGAACATTATCAATCACCACATCGGGAAAAAACTGCGAGCGGATTTGCGTCATCGCCAAAACGCCCGCGACCAAAGTGATGATCATCAGCAAATTGGCAATGGTCTTGTGACGGGCGAAATAGGACAGGACACCGCCCGCACTGGTCGCAACTTTGGAGGGCAATGCCATAGCCTAACTCCCCATCCGCGCTTCGATCCGCTCAACCACGTCCACAGGCACTTGCTCTGCATTGAGCTGCTCCAAGACCCGCGATTTGGCCTCTTGGGGCATACGCTCGTTACCCTCAACAAACGCAATCAACCGCGCCCGCCGGTCCTGATCCAAAGCCACCGTTGGACCACCAGCCGCAGGCGCCGTCGCCCCGCCGCCACCACCCGCCCGGCTGGCCATACGCTCATACATGTCCTGTGGGATCTCATCGGCCTGCAACTGCTCCAAAATCCGCGCCTTGGCCTCTTTGGGAATTCTGCTGTTGGCCTCAATGCTGGCCGTAAACCGCGCCCGGTCCTCAGCCGACAAAGCCACCATCGCCTTGTCCTCAATCACCGCACCTTCGCGCACCGGCTTGACCTTCACACCCGCGCCCAGCTGGGGCTGCAACTTGGTCACAAACTCCCGCCCCGCAGGCGCATTGGCGACAATCAAACTGTCCACCTGCCGGCGCAGAATTGTGACGTCGACAGCCTCCAACCGGTCGTCACCTGTCAACAGCAATATCTGCCCCGAAGACGTGGCCGCCGTGGCCGGTATCACCGCCACATCCCTGAGCGCAGGCTCGGCAATATCCACCTTCATAAAATCCCCCGGACGCAGCACCCGCGCGTCATCGGGATTGACCCGCGCAAATACCTCGCGACCCGTTTGACCTGCACCCACTTGCGCACCGGACCGGTCCACAACACCCGTCACAACGATAGGCGCGCCAGCCAGATCAAGCGTGGCAGACACATCCACAGGCCGCATCCGGCCGCGCTCATCCACCAGCCGGGAAAACTGCGTGTTGGACACCCGAAACGAGATCTCAAGCGCCTCCAGATCGATCAGCTCCCCAAGCTGCTCATTGGCCCCGACCAACCGCCCCTGAACCGAGGCCACATTGTTCAAAATCCCGTCAAAAGGTGCGGTTACGTTGGTCTCCGCCAAGCGCCGCTCCGCCTCCGCCAGATTGATACCAGCGCGGGTCTGCCCGATCTCGGCGCGCAATATCCGCGCTTTGGCCTGCGCAATTGCCTGCTTGCGCGACAATTCCGTTTGCACGGCTGCTGATAGCGACAAACGCGCCGCCTCAACGGCAGCATCAGACCCGACACCGCGCTCTTTCAAATCCAATTGCCGCAATACCGCTTGGTCGCGCAAAGCACGCTGATCGACGGAAGCCGCAAGCTCCGCCTGCGCCAATTCTAAGGCCGCTTCCGCTTCAATGAACTCGGCCGCCGCCTCCTTGACCTCACTTTGCGCAAGATCGCGGGCAGATTGCGCATTGGCAGGATCGATCTTGAACAACACGTCGCCCGCACTCACAAAACCACCATCGCGAAAACTGTCGGAAATTTCCACCAAACTGCCCGAGGTCGCCGCCCGCAGCTGAAGCGTTCTGCGGCTCGAAATCTCTCCATAAGCGGTGATGACCGGATTTGCAGAGCCCAACGTTAACGTGGCCACATTAACCGTAAATTCCCGCTCGCGGGCGGGGCGCTGACGCTCCTCGCGGGCATCACGCTCGGCCACCGCATTCATCACCCGGCCACCGGCCAATGCCAAAAGCCCGACCGTAATCGCCAAAATGACAATCGCCAAAAGCGACCGTGACATGAACCGCATGGGGCTACTCTCCAGAACCTGAATTATCTCAGGATATTAGGGGTTATTTGCCATTCGTCCAGACAAACACATGTGAGTGGTACGTGTCCCCGACCCTATTCCGGCGAAATCGTCAGGGACGCGCCCAAAAGACGTCCAAAACGTCGCGCACATAAGGGATCAAATCCAGCTTTTCCGCCTGACTTCGGGTTGCCAAGGCAAAACCGCCGCCCTCCAACATCACAACGTCGCGTGCATCCAAGTCCGCCTTGAGATGGAAAATGTAAAGAAGTCCCCAATTGGGTTCACCGGTCAGCGACGCATATATCGGCGTGAAACTGTCAGCGGGATGGACCAACCCGGTCTCTTCCTCCAATTCGCGCACAACCGCCACATGAGGCGTCTCACCGTCCTCGATCCCGCCGCCAAACAACCCCCATTTTCCCGGGGCCGCGATATGCGGAACATCATCGCGCATTTGCAAAAGCACACGCCCGTCAAGCGCCTCAGGGATCACCAACGCCCCGCGGTAAGGACCGTAAGTGTCCCGCCACGCGCCAACACGCTCAAATTCTGGTGCGGGATCGCTCATTTGCGGCGCATATGCTCATCAAGACGCGGCATGATTTCTACAAAATTGCACGGCATATGTCGGTAATCCAATTGCTTGACCAAAATCTCGTCCCACGCGTCCTTGCATGCCCCCGGCGAGCCGGGAAGCGCGAATAAATACGTCCCCCCCGCCACGCCGCCGCAGGCACGCGATTGCACAGCAGAGGTTCCAATCTTTGCAATCGAGACATGGGTGAAAAGCGTTGAGAAAGCGTCAATTTCCTTCTCGTAAACATCCCTGTGCGCTTCAACAGTGACGTCGCGCCCGGTCAGACCGGTCCCACCGGTGGACAGCACAACATCTACATCCTGACGCGCAATCCAGACCCGAAGCTGATCTGCGATCTGGGCGCGCTCATCGCGAATGATCTGGCGGTCCGCCAAAATATGCCCTGCTGCAACCAACCGATCGACAAGCACAGCGCCCGACCGGTCCTCGTCCAGATCGCGCGTATCAGACACGGTCAAAACCGCGATGCGCACGGGCACGAAGGCACGCGCACTCATGTCTCGAACCAATTGATGGTCGGACCCAAATTGCACACCCGGCTTTGCCCGATCATCGCCTCTTGGCCCCAACAATCATGGATGTGCCCACATAACACCAGTTTGGGCTGACGCGCCTTGATCCACCCACGAACCGCAACAGACCCCAGATTGCCCAAAGAGCCGTGTAAATCAACGACACCTTTGGGCGGGGAATGGGTCACCAACAGATCCGCATCAAGATCGGCCAAAGCGTCTTCGGCCTCAGGCTCCGTCATATCAAAGGACGGCCAAGGGGTGGTGGGCGGCAATGGCGGTACAGCACAGCCAAGCCCGCAGATTTTCAGACCATCAATATCAACCACCTCTTTGTGAATGACAAAAGCGCCTGTGGCCGCAGTCAACGCCTCCAAAGTCTCGTTGTTGCCCGGCACATAAATCGCGCGGTCCTCAAAGGGGCGCAAAGCCTCCATGGTCCGCTCCAACCCGTCATGAAGCTGGGCGAAATCCCCGACCCCAATCACAAGATCGGCCGTGTCAGCCGCCGCAACAAGGATGGCAGCCGCCTCCAAATCGCAATGCAGATCGGAAAACGCCAAAATTTTCATATCATCTTCGCCTTCAAACTCAACAAATCGGCCCAAGCCTCGCGCTTTTTCAACGGATCGCGCAAAAGAGCCGCAGGATGAAACATAGGCAAGACCGGCACACCGTTGAACTCCGACCAAGTGCCGCGCATGCGGGTAATCCCGGTGGTTACATCCAGCACGGTTTTGGTGGCCGGATTGCCCATGGTGATGATGAACTTGGGCGCGGCCAACTCGATATGGCGGACCAAAAACGCTTTCATCATGGTCATCTCATCAACGGATGGATCACGGTTTTGCGGCGGACGCCAAGGCATCACATTGGTAATATAGACCGCCGCCTCAGCGACCTGTGACTGGCGATCCAAACCAATGGCCGCCAGCATCTTGTCCAAAAGCTGACCAGACCGGCCCACGAACGGCTTGCCCGCTAGGTCCTCATCGCGCCCGGGCGCTTCACCAATGATCATCACCGGGGCCGCCGGGTTCCCATCGCAAAACACCGTGTTTTTCGCGCCCCTCTTGAGCGCGCAGCCCTCAAATGCGGCAATCGCCGCATGAAGCGCCTCCAAAGAGCTGCAAGACGCCGCAATCTCAGCGGCACCCCCATCAGATGGACCCGATGGCTCGGACACGGCCACATCCGGCGGCGCATCCATCACGGGCTTGGGCTTGGGCGCAGCCTCGGCCGCCTCAAAGCGATTGATCGGCTCTTCCGAAATAGCCTCATCCGCGCCCAGCTCAATCTGCCACGCGAGCGCGTCCACCGCTTCAAAATCTGTCAAATCACCTGTCATATGGCCAACCTATGCACGATGCCCGGCCGCGTAAACCGAAGATCACCTATGACCCGCCCCGGATCTACTCTGCTAGCACAGTAGCACAGTTGTTAACCTTTTCGCATCAACCGGGCAGTTGCCCCCGCCCGCCCGCCTGCTATAACCCGGCAAAATTACCGGATGCTGCCAATGACCCAATTCAGCCACCGCCACCTCCTTGGCATCGAGGGCCTGTCAAAGCAGGACATCACCGCTGTCCTTGATCTGGCCGATCAATATGTGGACCAGAACCGAACCGCCCAGAAGCACTCGAACGCGCTCAAGGGCCTGACCCAGATCAATATGTTCTTTGAGAACTCCACCCGCACGCAAGCCAGTTTCGAGATCGCAGGCAAGCGCCTCGGTGCGGACGTGATGAACATGTCGATGCAGACAAGCTCGGTCAAAAAGGGCGAAACCCTGATCGACACCGCCCTCACGCTGAACGCCATGCACCCGGACCTGCTGGTGGTGCGCCACCCCAATTCGGGGGCTGTGAACCTGCTGGCAGAAAAGGTCAATTGCGCCGTGATCAACGCAGGCGACGGCCGCCATGAACACCCCACCCAAGCGCTTCTGGACGCCCTCACAATCCGTCGCCGCAAAGGCAAGCTGGAGCGCCTGACCGTAGCCATCTGCGGCGATATCGCCCATTCCCGCGTCGCCCGCTCCAATGCAATCCTCTTGGGCCGCATGGACAACCGCGTCCGCCTGATCGGCCCGCGCACGCTGATGCCCGGCAACACCGACACGCTGGGCGCAGAGGTCTATGAGGACATGGAAAAAGGGCTGGAGGGCTGCGACGTCGTGATGATGCTGCGCCTGCAACGCGAACGCATGGACGGCGGCTTCATCCCATCCGAGCGCGAATACTACCACCGCTGGGGCCTAGACCCGGCCAAGCTATCTCACGCCAAAGACGACGCCATCGTGATGCACCCCGGCCCCATGAACCGAGGCGTGGAGATCGACGGCATACTGGCTGACGACATCAACCGGAGCGTGATCCAAGAACAGGTCGAAATGGGCGTCGCCGTGCGCATGGCCATCATGGATCTCTTGGCGCGGAATTTACGGGCGAAGCCGGAAGCGGTCTATGCCTGAGCCACATAACCCCAAATTTGTCACAAAGCCGCTCGGTCAACTTCACCGCGAACCTAATCTCCGTTCCATATGGAAGCATGAAGCGCACTCCTTCACCCCATGGCTTGCACAGGATGAAAACATCTCAGCCCTATCTCGCTATCTGGGACTTGGTGATGAGGGCCTCGAAGTTCAGGCAATAGAGCACAATGTTGGGCCGTTTCGGGCAGATATCCTTTGCAAACGAACCGATGACGGCTCCTTGGTGTTAATTGAAAATCAACTCGCGCCGACAGATCACACCCATCTCGGACAACTGCTGACCTATACCGCTGGTCTAAAGGCAGCCACCGTTGTTTGGATTGCGGAGAGATTCACCGACGAACACCGTGCCGCTTTAGATTGGCTAAATGAAACTGTCTCAGATGACAGCTATCGCTTTTTTGGTATAGAAATTCAACTTTGGCGCATAGACGACGGACCCTTGGCTCCTCGTTTTGAAGGTGTATCCACACCAAATGACTGGGAGGCTTTTGCAAAATCGGCTCGGTCAAGCCTCAAAGGTGAACACACGCCCACTCAAGTGCGTCAACTGGAATACTGGAATGCCTTCAACGCTTTTGCAGAAGACCGCCCTTTGCCCTTCAATCTGGTCAAAGCCAAGCCACAGAACTGGCTAAGTTTCTCGATAGGCCGGATGGGTTTCAATATCGGCTCAGTCATTCATCTCAACGATGGCTGGATCAGGACCGAGCTGTATCTGAGCGGTCCAAACGCCAGCGATTTCTTGCTTCAGTTGAAAACCGGCAAAGCTGCGATTGAATCCGAGCTGGGTCCCTTAGAATGGCAACTTTTAGAAAACCGACGCGATTGTCGTATCTGCGTTTACAACAACCAATTTGACCCCAAGGATGAACAGAGTTGGCCGGAACAACATGAATGGTTAGCTGATACTCTCTCGCAATTTCATACCGTATTCCACGATCGGATTCGCAACTTGGATCGGACTATCAATAATGTCCTCTAACCTAACCCTCACCAACGCCCGCCTGATCGACCCGGACGCCCAAACCGACGACATCGGCACCGTCCTGATCAAAGACGGCCACATCACCAAGATGGTCTATGGCGGCAATCCCGACCTCGACCTCACCGGAGCCATCGACTGCGAGGGCCACTGCCTCGCGCCGGGTATCATCGATATCGGCGTCAAGGTCTCGGAACCGGGCGAGCGCCAGAAGGAGAGCTTCCGCACCGCAGGCCTCGCTGCCGCCGCAGGCGGCGTGACCACCATGGTGACCCGCCCCGACACAGACCCGCCCATTGATACGCCGGAAATCCTGCAATTCCAGCACCGCCGCGCCAATTCCGACAGCATCGTGCGCGTCCTGCCAATGGCCTGCCTGACCAAATCCCGCGCA
>CAKZTM010000035.1 GCA_937920555.1 uncultured Paracoccaceae bacterium
GCATGAACATAAGGGCGCCGATCAAAGCGCGGGACAGGTGTCGCATCGTGGTATTCCCCAGTTTTTTGTCATGCTAGCCCCATAAGGCGCAGTTTCCAAGCAATCTGGACATGACCAAGGGTAAGTTCTAAGGCGTTTTACTTTTAACTTGAGACATCATCCATCACCTAACGCGTTGAAATCTTTGATTTCAGATAGCTCTCAGTGGTTCCGGGGTTAAAGCGGAACGATCTAAAGCGCGGACAGTCGCAACATCTGCGGCCCTTTGCGGTCCAACCGCTCAATCTCGCGGCGCACTTCCAGTTCCAACTTGACGGTGGTGAAGTGCCACCCGAAGCTGCCCAACTTGGCCAAATCGCTGGCCGATATTTCGCGTTTTGCCTTATCCCGCAAATCCCCAAACCCACATTCACCTTGGGCCAAAACCGTCAGAATGGCCGTGCGCAGCGCCTCAAATTTCCAGGTTGGGATATTGGTCACGCCGTCCCTGCCATCAGCGGGGGTTCTGCAAGCTGTCCGGTCGGTCATTCGCGCCTCCACGCAAAAAACTTTCACTTTTTTCCAAGGATTGCGGTTTTTAATGCGTCTGACAAGGTGATGCGTATGGAAACGAGCGATCAGGACTTGGCAAAAGCGGCCGCCGGCGGGGATAGCACCGCCTTCTCGGTGCTGTTGGAGCGTCACTACGACCGCATATTTCGGGTCGCTCGCACGGTGCTTGGCAACCACGCGGAAGCCGAAGATTTGACCCAAGATATCTGCCTTGCCCTGCCGCAAAAGATCACCGGATTTCGGGGCGAGGCAAAGTTTACCACATGGCTGCACAAGGTTGTGGTCAACGCCGCGCGCGACCGGATCAGACGGACCAGCCGACAGTCCAAGGCCTCCATCGGGTGGGGGGATTGGGAACGCAACCGGATGGCTGGCAACCAGGACACTGCCAAGGCCACCGACTGGCTCACGGACGCCATGTCCGGGCTCAGCGCGGATTTACGCGAAACCGTCGCTTTGGTGCTGGGCGAGGATATGAACCACCGCGAGGCCGGTGAGGTTCTGGGACTGTCCGAAGGCACCGTCAGTTGGCGCATGTCCGAGGTTAAAAAGGCGCTCAGCGAGATGGCCCGCGCCCAGGAGATGTTACGATGAGCGATGATCTGGACAAATTGCGCGACGCCCTCAAGGCCATGCCCGGCCCGGATGCGACCAACCGCGCCCGCAACATCGAGAACGCCGAAAAAATATTCGCCGCCGCCCAAGGATCGGCAGATGGGCTGCGTCCTACTTCGCACCAACCTCAAACGGAGGGGGGATTTTGGAGAAGGATTAAAAAGATGCTCAGTACATTGACCGCAAGACCCGCATTATTGGCGGCATCCAGTTTCGCCGTTCTGGCGGTGGCATTGGTGATGACAACCCAGACCAGTGTGCTGGATGATTTTGGCGTGGCGGAGGTCGACACCGTAAGCCGCGATGTAGCACCCTTGCAGGACAGCCGCGCCAATGACGCCTTGGCCAAGACCGATGGGGCCGCTTTGACCGCCGCACCGACCGCGAATGCCCCGGCCCCCATGGCCGCTGATGTCAAACCCATGGTCGAGATGGTCGCGGAACCTGCGCAATCGCGCCTCCGCCGGCAGGCCCCGATGGGGGCGATCCAGCTTGATCTTGAACAGGCACCCACGGCTGTGACCCCCGGTGATGTGTTCCCGGATAACGCACCCAGTGGGCTGAAAATCACCGCGCAACAGCCGGTCTCTACCTTTTCGGTGGATGTGGACACCACGTCTTACGCGCTGATGCGCATGGCCACGCTTGACGGTTATCCGCTGCCCAAAGACGCCATCCGCGTCGAGGAGCTGATCAACTATTTCGACTATGCCTACCCGCAGCCGGACAGCCTTGAGACGCCGTTCTCCACCTCTGTGTCAGTGACCCAGACCCCGTGGAACCCGGATACGCAACTGATGCATATCGGCATTCAGGGCTATGATGTAGCGCCCGAGGATCGGCCCGCTATGGGGCTGGTGTTCCTGATCGATACATCCGGGTCCATGGAAGACCCGATGAAGCTGCCGCTGCTCAGAAAGTCCTTTGCCCTGCTCCTGAACACCCTGCGCGCGGACGACACTGTGGCGATTGTGACCTATGCAGGCTCCGCTGGCATGGCGCTGGAGCCGACCAAGGCCCGCGACAAGACCGCCATTATGACCGCCTTGGATAATCTGTCCGCAGGTGGCTCCACCGCCGGTCAAGCTGGGCTGCAACAGGCCTATGCAATCGCCGAAAATATGCAGGACGACGGCCAGCAGGCCCGCATTATCCTTGCCACTGACGGCGATTTTAACGTGGGCATCGCCGACCCGGACCAACTGACCGATTATGTGGCTGAAAAGCGCGACAGCGGTGTATTCCTGTCGGTCTTGGGCTTTGGGCGCGGCAATTATACAGACACGGTCATGCAGGCCATTGCTCAAAACGGCAACGGGGTGGCCGCCTATATCGACAGTCTTGCAGAGGCGCAAAAAGTGCTGGTCGAGGACGTGACCGGATCGCTTTTGACCATCGCCTCGGATGTGAAAATCCAGGTGGAGTTCAATCCCGCGCAAATCTCCGAATACCGCTTGATCGGCTATGAGACACGCGCCTTGAACCGGGAAGATTTCAACAACGATAAGGTGGATGCAGGCGAGATCGGCGCGGGCCATACGGTGACTGCGATCTACGAGATCACGCCCAAAGGCTCCCCTGCTGAACTGGCCGATCCGCTGCGCTACACCGCCCAGACAGCCGCCCAACCCTCTACCGAACTGGCCTCTACCGAACTGGCCTTTGTCAAACTGCGCTATAAGCGCCCCGGCGCCACCACCAGCCGTCTGATCGAAACGCCAGTCAGCGCAGACACACACATGATCGACAGTGTGGACAGCAATTTCGCAGCGGCGGTTGCAGCCGCAGGCCAATTGATGCGCTGGCAGGATTTGGGTGATTTCACTGTGGAAGACGTCCAAAAACTGGCGAGCCAAAACAAAGGCGATGACCCCTACGGATACCGGGCCGAATTCGTGAGGCTTGTGCAATTGCTCCAAGCACAGCAATGAACAAAAAAGGGCCCCCTAACCGGAGCCCTTTTCCCTATTCCGTCAGCCGCGATTTAGGCAGCTTTGGTGACCGCCTTGGCCTTGCTTTTCCCGACCTTGGCCGCCTTGGCGATCTCAATGGTGCGGGGCTTCAGCGCTTCCGGCACTTCGCGGACCAAATCCACATGCAAAAGGCCGTTCTCCGTCACAGCACCCGTGGCGCGGACATGATCAGCAAGCTGGAACCGGCGCTCAAACGCCCGCTCGGCAATGCCCCGGTGCAGGTAAGTAACTTCACCCTCAGCAGGAACCTTCTTGCCAGAGACAACAAGCTGGCCGTCCTTGGCCTCAATATTCAGCTCATCTTCGCCAAATCCGGCAACCGCCAAAGTGATGCGATACGCATTCTCGTCGGTCTTCTCGATGTTGTAAGGTGGGTAGCTGTTGGCCGATGTGTCAGCCGACGTCACTTGATCCAAAAGGGATGCAAAGCGGTCAAAGCCAACAGTCGAACGA
>CAKZTM010000036.1 GCA_937920555.1 uncultured Paracoccaceae bacterium
CACAGGAAACCGCAAAATTCACTCTTTATGCGGGTGTTTTCCCAAAATGATCATGCCCAAGATCTCGTCATCGGTGACGTCCTCGACCTTGACCGTGCCCACCAGCTTGCCGTTTTTCATCACCGACACCCGGTCGCACAACTCCATCACATCGTGAATGTCGTGAGAGATCAGGAAGATGCCAATGCCGTCCGCTTTGAGCTGCTTGATCAGCTCGGCCACCATCTCGGTCTCTTGCGGACCCAAAGCCGCTGTGGGCTCATCCATGATCAGAATGCGGGCGTTGAAATAGACCGCCCGCGCAATGGCCACCGATTGACGCTGCCCGCCTGACAAGGCCGACACCGGCGCCGAGAATTTCTCGAAATTCGGGTTCAGCCGATGCATGATCTTGCGGGTTTCCGCCTCCATGGCATCATCATTCACAAAGCCCAAAGGCGTCACAATTTCCCGCCCCAAAAACAGATTGGAGGCCGCATCCAGATTATCGGCCAAAGCCAATGTCTGGTAAATTGTCTCAATATTATAAGACCTTGCGTCACGCGGGTTGGTGATCGTGGCTTCCTCACCATTCACAAAGATCTGACCCTCGCCCTGATAGGCACCAGACAACATCTTGATCAAGGTGGACTTGCCCGCCCCGTTGTGACCCAGCACACCGACAACCTCGCCGGGGTAAAGATCAATTGACACATGGTCGACAGCCTTAACGCCTCCAAAGGCGATCGACATGTCTTTCATTTCTACAAGTGGCTGAACCATGATTACACTCCCGTCCGGCGGCGATACACAATGTCGATGAATACAGCGAGCACAAGAACCACGCCCACCACGATGGATTGCAAGGGCGCATCGACCCCAACCATCGCCATGCCCGAGAACAACGATTGCATGATCACCGCACCAATTATGGCTCCGTGGATGGTTCCGATACCGCCAGACAGCGCCGTGCCGCCAATGACCGCGGCCGCAATTACCCTGAGCTCGTCCAAGGTGCCCAGATCATTTCCGACAGCCCCCAGACGCGCCGAGGCAATCACCGCCGAGATCGCAGTTAATGCGCCCATGAGCGCGAAGATTTTGACCGTCAGGAACCGGGTGTTGATGCCCGACAATTCCGCCGCATCCGGGTTACCCCCGGTGGCAAAAACATAGCGCCCAAACCGCGTTCTGGTGGCCACCAGCGTCATGACGACAGCGACGATCAAGACGATAATGACAGGCACCGCGATGCCGTGTGAGATGAACAGACCCTCAGCAGGTATCTCAAGGCCCTTGGCCTCATAAACACGCTCTGCGGCACGTTTTGGCAGCGGATAGGCGTTCATCAAACGCACAAATCCAAGGATCAAACCGATAGCACCCAGCGCCATGGCGATCTCCGCCCACATGGGCTTCACGGTGAAATTGTGGCTTTCTTTGCGTCTGCGCGAGGCGAACATCAGCCAAACCGCCGCAATGGTCAGAACAATGCCCACCAGCCAGCTCAAGTTTGCGCCAAGCGTACCGGCCGCACCGCCGCCCAAAAGCCGGAAGGTCTCATCCAAAGGGGCCACCGTCTGGCCGGAGGTCACCCACCACGCAGCGCCGCGCCAAACGAGTAGTCCGCCCAAAGTCACAATGAAGGCAGGCACAGTCAAATAACCAATGACCCAGCCTTGAAATGCCCCCACCAATGTGCCGACCAACAGACCTACCAAAACGGTGATGATCCAGATCATCGGATGGCCATGCCCCAGAAGATCGGGCAGGAAATGAAGTTGCAGGGTGCCCATGAGCATCCCGATCAGGCCCAGAAGGGAGCCCACCGAAAGGTCGATATGGCGGGCAACGATCACAAAGACCATGCCTGTGGCCATCACCGCGACCGAGGCCGTCTGCACCGATAAGTTAAAAAGGTTTCGGGGCGTCAGGAAGCGCCCTCCGGTGATCAGGTCGAACATCACCCAAAGCAAAATAAGGGCAGCAACCATGCCCAGAAGGCGTTTGTCGATCCCAAGATCATTGATGAGTTTGCTGAATTTCAAGGATCTATCTCCGCGCGTCAGGTTTAGCTACCAATGCAAAAACGGCTCGCCCGTATATCGGGCGGAACTCGACTGGAATTGGATAATTTGGGAATTTTAGGGTAGCCCCCCTGACCGCGTTTGGCCAGAGGGACTGGGGAGGTTTAGTTACACGCAGCCACTGTGGCGCCTGCGCAAAGTGCGTCTTTCTCAATCCAACCTGCGTCGATCACGACGTTCAGGTTGTCCTGTGTCACAGGTACAGGTGCGAGGAACTTGGCGTTCATCTCTGTACCTGCGGGTGATGTCCACTTCTGTGCGCCGTCAACGGCGTCCATCATGGCGCCACCGGCCAAAGCCACGGCGATCTCGCCTGCTGCTTTGCCCAGCTCACGCGCGTCTTTCCAGACAGACACAGTTTGAGTGCCGGTTGCGACCCGGTTCAGAGCGGCATGGTCACCATCCTGGCCAGATACCGGAATGCCCTGCATGCCCTGAGCCGTCAAAGCAGCCACAACACCGCCCGCTGTTCCGTCATTTGACGCAACAACCGCATCAACCTTGTTATCTTGCGCTGTAAGGATCTGCTCCATGTTGCGCTGCGCATTGGCTGGCAACCAACCATCTGTGTAGGCTTCGGCTACGATCGTGATGTCGCCGGCGTCAACTGCAGCTTGAAGAACCTCTTGCTGGCCACCGCGCAGGAAGTCTGCGTTTGGATCGGTTGGCGAGCCTTTGATCATGACGTAGTTGCCTTTTGGCTGAGCCGCAAGAACAGCGCGCGCCTGCATCCGGCCAACTTCGACATTGTCAAAGGTCAGGTAGAATGAACGCGCATCTTCGATCAAGCGGTCATACGCGATCACTGGGATACCTTCGTCCGACGCGGCATCAACCGCAGGACCAACAGCGGCAGCATCCTGCGCCAGAATGATCAGAGCGTTTGCACCAGACGCAATCAAGCTCTCAACATCGCTGAGCTGCTTAGAGGAGGAGCTTTGCGCATCCGCGGAGATGTATTTCGCGCCCGCAGCGTCCAAAGCGGCTTTGATCGCAGCTTCATCTGTCTTCCAACGCTCTTCCTGGAAGTTGGACCAGCTTACGCCGACAACAAGGTCTTGCGCAAAGCTGGCGGTCGCCGTCATGGCGGTCGCTGCAACAGCAAAAATGGTGGCAATGGTCTTCATTTCGATCTCCCTGATCTTGTAAATTCTTTGTTAAGCAGGCCAGATTCGCCCGCTTCGTGAGCATTTTACATCATTTATTTCATATGTCTAATTAAATGAGACCTTAACACGATAATTTTCCTACACCCCTGATTTCTCTTTACTTTCGCCAAATCACCTTGTTAATTTGATTTCAAAATTAATAAATCACGTCCGTCCGGGGAACCATGCTTAACCCATCAAAGAATGCACATTCTTTAGATCCCCGCCAAGGGGGACGCGAGCTCGTTTTCTCGACCATCCGGGCACGCGAACGGGTGGCGCGCATCGACATCGCACAGGAAACCAAGATCAGCGCGGCCACTGTGACCAGTATCACCGCAGAACTCATCGCAGAGGGCTTGGTCGAAGAGACACCGCGCGATCCCAGCGCAGGCGAACTCAAGCGCGGCCGCCCCCGGGTTGACCTCAAAGTGCGCGGTGCATCCCATATCGTGGCGGGTTTGAAATTCTCCAATAACAAAGTGACCGTCGCAATTCTCGACTTTGTCGGAAACCCGATTGGCGAGTATGAACGCCGGATGCCCACCTCTCAATTCGATATCGAGGGCTTGGCCTCTTTCACCAAAGACGTGCTGGAGACTGCGACGCAAAGCTGCGGGCTGCAAATTTCTGACCTATCGGGGGTTGGGGTCGGTCTGGCCGGTATTATCGATGCGCCAAAAGGCTTCGTCCATTGGTCGCCACAACTCAAAAACCGCAACGTTGATCTCAGAAGCCTGCTGACAAAAACGCTGGATTTACCGGTATTTATCGACAATGACGCCAATCTGGTGGCGATGGCCGAGCAATGGTTCGGCTATGGTCGCAACATCAGCGATTTTATCGTGGTCACGATCGAGCATGGTGTCGGAATGGGCATTGTCATTGACGGTAAAATCTATCGCGGCACACGCGGGTGCGGGGCGGAATTTGGCCATACCAAAGTCCAACTCGATGGCGCGCTTTGCCGCTGCGGTCAACGCGGCTGCCTTGAGGCATATTTGGCCGATTATGCGCTGTTGAGAGAAGCCAATATAGCAAACACCCTTGATGAAGAAGAAACGTCCGAGGAAAAGCTGGTCGCCCTATTTCGCGAGGCCAAAGCAGGCGATGAAACCGCCAAGCTGATTTTCCAGCAAGCCGGGAGCATGTTTGCCATGGGACTGGCCAATATCGTCAATATCTTTGATCCGGCTCTGATCATTCTGTCGGGCGAGCGCATGCAATTTGAATATCTTTACGAGGATGAGGTCATTGAGCAAATGCGCCAATTGGTGGTGCAAGTTGATATGCCAGCACCTGAGGTGCGCATTCACACATGGGGGGATTTGATGTGGGCCAGAGGGGCCGCCGCCTATGCGATGGAAGGTGTCACCAAGATCGCTCTCAAGCGCATTTCCGGTCATGCGACATAGTCTCGCGCTCTTGCTGATGGCAAGTGCCGCACAAGCGGAGCCACGATTTGAGGATCGTTCCGAGCAGCTTGGTCTGAGCCACGAATATAACGGCGATTGGGAACATTTCGTTGGCGGTGGTGTCGCCATATTTGACTGTAACGGCGATGCCTTACCAGAGGTTTTTGTAGCAGGCGGCGCGGGCCCTTCGGTCTTTTTCGAAAACCACTCTTCTAGTTCAGTCGAATTGAAAAAAACCACGCCAGACGCCCTGCGCATCACCGGTGCCACCGGGGCGTATCCCATTGATTTAGATAATGATAATCAGCTTGATCTGGTTGTTTTGCGGGTCGGTGAAAACCTGATATTTCGCGGGCGTCCCGACTGCGAATTTGAGCCGTTTTCGCCCGCCGGTTTTGATGGTGGCACGGCATGGACAACTGCGTTTTCCGCCGTTTGGGAAGCGGGTCAGACCCGACCGACGCTGGCCTTTGGGAACTACGTGGACCGCGACGACCCCGATGGACCGTTTGGCACTTGCGATCACAACACGCTCTTTCGCCCCGCCGGGGACAGCTATCAAAAATTCAAGGTGGAGCCGGGCTTTTGCGCCCTATCCATTCTGTTTTCCGATTGGGGCCGTCAGGGGCGGGCAGACCTGCGGATTTCCAATGACCGCCACTATTATGTCAAAGGCGGGCAAGAACAGTTATGGGCCATGGAGACCCCTCCCCGCCTCTATGACAGTGGCGATGGCTGGGCCAGTCATGCGCTTTGGGGCATGGGTATCGCCTCGCGCGATATCACCGGCGACGGACGCCCAGAGATCATGCTGACATCCATGGGCGATCAACGTTTTCAAGCGCTTGTCAGCGATACAGAACCAACGTTTTCAGATGTGGATTATGACAAGGGCACCACAGCGCACCGACCTTATACAGGCGATGATGGCCGCCCATCCACCGGCTGGCACGCCCAGTTTGGTGATGTGGACAATGACGGGCGGGATGATCTTTTCATTGCCAAGGGAAATGTCGAACAGATGCCCGGCAGCGCCATGCAAGACCCCAACAATCTTCTGATGCAATCGCAAGACGGCACCTTTCAGGAGGCCGGGCTTGAGGCGGGCATCGCCTCCATGGCGCGATCCCGCGGGGCGGGGCTGGTTGATTTAAACGCCGATGGACGTCTTGATCTTGTGGTGGTCAATCGACGCGCGCCCTTGGAAATTTATCAAAACATCACCGAAGAGGCGGGCAGCTGGATTGCCGTTGAGATTGCGCAGTCGAGGACCAACCGCTTTGGGATCGGCGCATGGATCGAACTGCGGTCGGGCGACCGTCATTGGCACCGCGAAGTCACCATTGGGGGCGGGCATGCAAGTGGTTCCTTGGTGCCCCATCATTTCGGTTTAGGTGACGCCCAGAAGGTAGAGATTCAAGTGACTTGGCCGGACCAAACCAAGTCTCAATGGCTGAGCTTCGACGCCAATCAATACATTAAAATCAGCCGCAACTAAAGCGCCGGGCACGCCCGTCCGGGTCACCCAAAAGGCGCAGATTTTGCGCCGCAGCTTTATCGCTCCACGGGCAAGCCGCTTGGCACGCTGGCGGGGATGCCAAGGCGTCCCTCTAGACTTACAGGATCCGTGAGAGCCCCCAAAAAGGCAATCAAATCAGAGATTTCATCATCACTCAGCACACGCGGCGCAAGGGTGTTTGCCGCTGCAATTCGCGCCATCTCTGCGGGGTCCTCTAACACCTCCCAGTCCTCAGCCCCCTCAAGGTCCGGCAATATGACTTGGGTTTTGTCAAAGGCATTTAGGGATGCAACCGGGTCCAGATGATGGCGGATCACCGCGTCCAGACTGCTATAGGCCCCCGAGTGACCGTAGGGTGCGGTCTGTGTCACATTGCGCAGCGAGGGGGTGCGAAACTTGTAGGCGTCCTCACTCCGTCCGGTCACAAGCGCGCGCCCCTCGTCGCGAAAATGATCTTCAAATCTGGATTTCTTTCCCGGTCCAATCTGAGGCATCGCGATGGCGTGAAAATCATGGTCCGTTTGAAAGCGCCCGGAGTGACAATCTGCACAAGCGGCCTTGCCATAGAACAGCTCAAGACCTGCGGTTTGCTGCGACGTGAGGCCCGTCTCACCAGCTACAAACTGGTCAAATGGGCTGCCATCGGCACGCCACTCAAAGGCGATGAAATCTGCGATCACATCGGAAATATCTGTAAACGTGACCGGGCGCGCGCCATTGAGCGCAGCGAACGCATCCGCATAGGCTGGAATGCCTGCAACACGGTCTGAAATGATCCCCCAAGCCCCTCCATCATGGGTCAGTCGGCCCAGCCGTACCACCTTGGAGACATCGGTCTCGGAGTAATGCCCCGCCATTTCATCCGGTGACAAGACCGGGAACATGGCCTGCGCTGACAAAACACTGGCAAAACCAAGCGCCATATCCTCCCCCAATGGGGTTCGGATGCCATTTGGCCGGTCGGGGTCAGCCTCCAACCGCCCATCATGAAAAAACCGGGTGAATTCTGTGGCACCTAGATTGAACAGGGCTGGTGAATTGCGCGGAATACGCTCCTCAGGGTAATTGTCGGCATCGGCGCGGCGCTCCGGCCCCAACCCAACACCACCATCACCAAGGGACAGGGACACGCCATCAGCGGTCGCCAAATTCGGGTGATGACAGGTGGCGCAAGACACGGTTTTTGAGCCGCTGAGTATGGGGTCGTAAAACAGCAATTGACCAAGTTTAACGCGCGCCTCATCCACCGCAGGGAACTGCGCCCGTTCCATTTCACCAAACGATTGCGCACCAACCGCGGGCGCCATCAAAACCATCAACATCACGAAATATGCGCCGCGCGGCATGAATATGGCCCCCTGAACATTTCTTGCAATTAAACATAGGCTAAATAAAACGAATTGAAGCCTGGGGCCAGAAATTAAAGGGTAAACATGCAATGATTTCAGAACTGAAAGTGCGGCATGAAGTCCGTGCTGATCATGCGCGCGTTGCCGACATTCACGCCTTGGCATTTGGCAAGGACAACCCTGTTCCGGCATTGGTAGACGATCTTAGATCACTTCAGGGGCGTTTTGAGACCACATCATTGGTCGCATGCAGTCAGGCCGGGGACATTTTGGCCCATGTCATGCTCAGCTCTGCTTGGGTGGATGCCCCGACCCGGATGATTGACGTGATGGTCCTGTCCCCTCTTGCCGTGCATCCGGACCATCAACGGGCGAATATTGGCACCCGGTTGCTGAAAGCCGCTGTTGAGGCCGCTCGCACCTTGGGCACGCCGTTTTTGTTTTTGGAAGGAAATCCGAAATACTACCGCCCACGCGGGTTTGAAATGGCCGGGTCGATGGGATTTGACCGCCCTTCAACCCGCATCCCCGAGGCCGCATTTCAGGTCGTGAAGTTTGACACTGCCACCGCTGAGATGACCGGACGGCTGATCTATAGAGAGCCGTTTTGGACCCATGATTGCGTCGGATTGCGGTAATCGGAGGGTTGAGACTGGCAGGGGCAGAAGGACTTGAACCCTCGACCTACGGTTTTGGAGACCGCCGCTCTACCAACTGAGCTATACCCCTAGAACCAATCTGGAGGCGAGATAGCAATACCCATCCCGCAATGCAAGCAAAGAAGCCGGTGGCTGATCCACAGGTCCGGTTTGGGGCCGAAATCCCGTTACCGATCAGAGCTGCGCCAGTTCGGATGGGTCCAGGGTTCCGCATTATCCTTCGGCAACGGGTCCATTCCCAAAATATGATCTGCCATTTTTTCACCCACCATAATTGACGGCCCGTTGAGATTGCCGTTGGTGATGCGTGGAAAGATGGAGCTGTCAGCGACGCGCAAATTCTCGACGCCAATGACGGCTCCATGAGGGTCAACCACAGCCATCGGATCGCTGCGCCGGCCCATTTTGCATGTGCCGCACGGATGATAGGCGCTTTCCGCATGTTCGCGGATCACATCGTCCAGCGCATCGTCCGATTGGCAAGCGGCACCGGGTTGGATTTCGTGGCCCCGATACGGATCAAAAGCGGCTTGAGCGAAGACCTCGCGGGTGATGCGGATACCACGCCTGAAATCCGCCCAGTCCTGCTCATGTGCCATATAGTTGAACTGGATTTTGGGCGCGTCTTTTGGGTTGGCAGAGCGCAAGGTCACAGACCCTCTGGACGGGGAGCGCATCGGCCCCACATGGGCTTGAAATCCATGGCCTTCCGCAGCGGCTTTGCCGTCATACCGGATCGCCATGGGCAGAAAATGAAACTGAAGGTCCGGATAATGGACCCCGGGCGCTGAGCGCAAGAACGCGCAACTCTCGAACTGGTTGGACGCGCCAAGGCCGGTTTTGAAGAGCAGCCATTCAAGGCCAGTCTTGCCTTTCCCCCAGAGGTTCCAGTGTTTGAAAAGCGTGATCGGTTGGGTGCAGGCCTGTTGGACGTAAATTTCCAGATGGTCCTGCAAATTGGCACCGACACCCGGACGATCTGCAATCACCTCAATCCCGTGAGCTTTTAGTTGGGCGGCGGGTCCAATTCCGGAGAGCATCAAGAGTTGCGGTGAGTTGATCGAGGATGCCGCCACGATCACCTCTTTGTGCGCGTGGACGATCTCGGTTCGTCCGTTGCGTTCCACCTCCACGCCAACCGCACGGCCATTCTGGATCACGATCTTACGGGCAAAACAGCGCAGGACATCAAGATTTTTGCGCTTGAGAGCGGGCTTGAGATAGGCGTTGGCCGAAGACCAGCGGCGGCCCTTGTGGATGGTCGCCTCAAACGGCCCAAACCCTTCTTGCTTGTGGCCATTATAATCATCGGTCAGCTCGTATCCCGCCTGTCCACCGGCTTGCACGAAGGCATCAAACAGCGGATTGTCGAAAGGGCCGCGTGTCACATGCACGGGACCGTCCGTTCCGCGCCAAGCCGGATCACCGCCATGGCCGCCACCCGACCAGTTTTCCATCCGCTTAAAATAGGGAAGTACATCCGCATAGGACCATCCATCGGCACCGCTTTCGGCCCAATGATCGTAATCGCGCGCGTGGCCCCGCACATAGACCATCCCGTTGATCGAGGACGACCCGCCGAGCACCTTACCGCGCGGACAGGCCAATTGACGCCCGCCCAGATGCGGCTCCGGTTCGGTCTGATATCCCCAGTTGTAGGTCTTCATGTTCATGGGATAGCTGAGGGCTGCGGGCATTTGGATAAACGGCCCCCAATCGGTCCCGCCATATTCCAGCACCAAGACGGAATATTTGCCATCTTCAGACAGGCGGTAGGCAAGGGCCGACCCGGCTGAGCCAGAGCCGATTATGACGAAATCCGCCTCCAACTTAGGCGCCTTCTGCCCGTAAGCTCTCAAAGGACACCATGACATGTTCGCGGTATGCGGGTCGCTCTTGCAGCCGCTCATAATAGGCCGCAATCGCCGGGTAGTCGTGGCGTTCAAACTGAATCGTGAAATACCGGTAGAGCATGTAGCCCGTCGCAATGTCAGCGAAAGTAAAGACGTCGCCCGCGATAAAGCGAGACGCGGACAGCCGGTCATTCAGGATTTTGCCGACCCCGTTCATATGGGCCATGGCAGCCGCGATCTTGGCCGGGTCACGGTCTTTGGGCGAGGTACGCACAAGCGGCCAGAACACGCCCTGCCCAACCGCGGCCCCCCAGGTGTTCTTGCCCCATTCCGCCCATTTATCAACTTGCGCCCGCGTCTCAGGATCACTGGGCCAAAACACCTCATCCCGGCGATAACGGTCCGCCAGATAGCGGGCAATCGCCATGCTCTCAAAGATCGGCTCACCATCATCGATCAGCACCGGTACGAGCCCGTTGGGGTTCATCGCCAAATATTCCGGCGTGTCCACACCGCCAAAATTATGCCCGTAGTCCAGCCGCTTGACGCTTATGCCAAGCTCGGCCGTACACCACATGACAGCTTGCACATTCGACGACGTTGCGCGTCCATATACCGTGATTTCATTTTCCACGCGGGAACCTTTGATTTTCTTCCAACACGTTCAAATCCATATGATTGCGCATGTATCTCTCTGATGCTTTTTGCAGCGGCTGGTGGTCCCACGGATAATAATCGCCGTTCCTCAGCGCCTCGTAGACCACCTGTCGGCGGGCTTGGGATTGGCGTATCTCGGCATCATATGCCTCCAAGTCCCAGCGGGCCTCGGACTTGGCGCGCAACTGGTCAAGCGTCCCTTTATGGGTTGGGACGTCCTCTAGGTTGTTGAGTTCCCGCGGATCGGCATCGAGATCAAAGAGCATGTCTGGATCAAGCGCACAGCGGATATATTTCCACTTGCCGTAGCGCAGGCAGACCAGCGGCGCTTCGGACGCCTCTGCTGCGTATTCCATAGCCACAGGCGCGGTGCGCTCAGTGCCATTTGCGAGGGGCACAAGGCTTTCGCCATCGGTCCACGGCAGCACTTCGTCCAAAGACACGCCCGCGAGTTCCGCAAGTGTGGGCGTCACATCAAGCGTCGAGACCGGCCCCTCGATCAGCCCCGGCGCAAGGCTGGGCGAAGAGATCATCAAAGGCACCCGCGCGGAGCCCTCAAAGAAGTTCATCTTGAACCAGAGCCCGCGCTCCCCAAGCATGTCACCGTGGTCAGACACGAACAGGATTGTGGCCTCTTGCCCGGTCGCCTCCAACGCCTCCAGCACCTCACCGATCTTATCATCGAGATAGCTGATATTCGCAAAATAGGCGCGGCGAGAGCGTTTGATGTCCTCTTCCTTGATGTCGAAAGACCGCCAGTCATTGGCGTCGAAAATCCGTTTGGAATGGGCGTCTTGCGCGTCGTAGTTAAAAGCAGGCACCTCTGGCAACAGATGCTCACACTCCTCGTATAAATCCCAATATTTCTTTCGGGCCACATAGGGGTCGTGAGGATGTGTAAAACTGACGGTCAGACACCACGGGCGGTCATCGCCACGGGCGTAATCATAAACCTTTCGGGTCGCGTGATAGGCGACCTCATCATCAAATTCGAGCTGGTTGGTGATCTCCGCCACGCCAGCGCCCGTGACCGATCCCATATTGTGATACCACCACTCAATCCGCTCGCCGGGTTTGCGGTAATCGGGTGTCCAGCCAAAATCAGCCGGGTAGACGTCTGTGGTCAGACGCTCCTCAAAGCCGTGAAGCTGGTCCGGCCCGACAAAATGCATCTTGCCCGACAGGCAGGTTCGGTAGCCCGCACGGCGCAGATGATGCGCATAAGTGGGAATGTCAGACGCAAACTCGGCGGCGTTGTCATAGACGCGGGTACGGCGGGGAAGCTGACCGGACATGAAGCTGGCCCGGCCCGGCGCGCACAGCGGCGAGGCGGTATAGGCGTTTTTGAACCGGGTCGAGCGGGCGGCAAGTGCTTTGAGGTTGGGCGCATGCAACCAGTCGGCTGGCCCGTCCGGAAACAGCGTCCCATTGAGTTGATCGACCATAAATATCAGGATGTTGGGCTTTGTCATTCGTGTGATCTCTCAATAAGGGCTATCAACCGCGCCCATGGCCACGTAGACAGATTTGATCTCTGTGTAGTGCTCGATCGCCGCGCGGGAATTTTCGCGACCAACACCGGACATTTTGGAGCCACCAAAGGGCACCTCTACAGGGGCCAGATTATAGGTATTGATCCAGCAAGTGCCCGCGTCGAGCTGATCCACGACACGGTGCGCGCGGGTCAAATCAGAGGTGAAAACACCCGCGGAGAGGCCAAATTCTGTTGCATTGGCGCGGGTTACGACCTCTTCCTCATTCTCAAATTCGAGCACTGCCATGACGGGGCCAAAAATCTCTTCGCGGGCGATCACCATGTCATCCGTGACATCGCAGAAGACCGTAGGATTGATATAAAAACCGTCCATCTCAGGTGTATCACCACCGATCAAACACTGCGCCCCTTCCGTCTTTCCGACGGAAATATACGCCTGCACTTTTCGGCGCTGCGCCTCAGAGGCCATCGGCCCCATCTGTGTCGCTTCATCCATGGGGTCGCCCAATTTAATCGCCTTGGTCCGTTCCACCAGACGTGCCAAAAACTGCGTCTTGATAGCCTTTTGAACAAACACCCGCGTGCCGTTGGAGCAGACCTGACCGGTGGAATAAAAATTGCCCAACATCGCCCCGCTAACCGCGTCTTCCAGATCGGCATCATCAAAAATGATCAACGGAGATTTGCCGCCCAACTCCATGGTGACATTGCGCAGGCCCTCGGCGGCGGCGGCATAAACCTTGCGACCGGTGGGCACAGAGCCCGTCAAAGACACTTTGGCGACGCCCGGATGGGTCACGAGGGCGGCTCCAACGCCCCCCATGCCCTGCACGACGTTATAGAGCCCTGAAGGTGCGCCCGCCTCTATCATGATCTCGGCGACTTTAAGGGCGCAAAGCGGTGTGGTTTCGGATGGCTTGAAGATCATCGCATTGCCACATGCCAGTGCAGGTGCCCCCTTCCAACAGGCGATCTGGGTCGGGTAGTTCCAAGCACCAATGCCCACACACACACCAAGCGGCACCCTTTTAGTATAGGCAAAGTCAGACCCGAGCGGTATCATCTCGCCGTTAATCGTGGGCGCAATTCCACCAAAGAATTCCAGCGCTTCGGCCCCAGAGGTGGCATCCACATAGAGCGTTTCTTGCAGGGGCTTGCCAGTGTCGAGCGTTTCCAGCTCGGACAGCTCGCGGTTGCGCGACATGATAATATCCGCCGCCCGGCGCAACACCCGACCCCGCTCAACCGGGCGCCAACCCGCCCAATCCTTTTGCGCCCGCGTGGCCGACATCACCGCCGCCTCGATGACCGCAGGTGTGGCTTCGTGCAACTGTGCGATCACCTCGCCTGTAGCCGGGTAAACACAGTCAAAAGCCGCCCCATTTGTGTCGTCAAGATATGCGCCATCCACGAAATGGCTGGCCTTTGGTTGCGCCCGCATCATGCCTGATCCCTCAAACACATATCCAAATAATCTTGAACCAAACTTCGCGCCCCGTTGCTGTCAGGCGTACCACCGTGGAGGGCTTGGCGGATATAGACCCCATCGATCATCGCCGCGATCCCGCGCGCCACATCCGGCGCCCGCACACCAATCAGAGGCTTGAGCGCGTAAACCAAATTGGAATGCATACGCCTTTGGTACACCACCAAAAGCCTAGACGCGTCCGGGGACGTTTGTGCCAGCACATAAAAATTCAGCCAGGCAGCCACCACATCGCGGCGAAAATTCCCCACTTCAAAACTGGCCGCTATGATCGCATCGACCCGCCCGCGCGGCCCTTTTGAGGCCACCAGAGCGGCACGCACCTTCGCCCCGAAATCCGCCAAGACCTGCCGCATGCCGGCCTGCAAAATTTGCTCTTTACCGCCGAAATAGTGATGCGCCAAAGCACTGGAGACCCCGGCCCGTTTGGCAATTTGACTGACGGTCACGTCAAGTGAGCCCGATGCACCGATCTCGGCAATCGTTGCCTCCACCAGGGCCGCTTTGCGTATCGGTTCCATTCCCAGCTTTGGCACAATCGACCTCCTAATCGCATCGGGGCGAAACTTAGGAAGTTTTTGATTGACTCGTCAATCAATAAAAAGATGGGATGATGGCCCGCCTAGAAATCATACTCGAAATACTCAATATCCTTGCGGTAAATACGCTCAAATCTGGCGCGGATTTCGGGCGTGAAATAGCTTTGATAATGACCACGCCGCGAGCGGTTTTGATGCGGGGTTTGTGCAGGCTTGGGCAGACCGAGCCTTGTACAAATATCTGAGACGGCCGCATCAATTTCCTCAAACCGGTAGATCTTATCGACAATCACCTCGCCGCTGCGCGAACTGATCTCGGAATATTGAGTGCGGGAGATCACCAAATTCCGCATACGCTCATCGGACACAAAGTCCCCAAACGAGAGATTTTGGAACTTTTGGTTGTTATGATGTTCCGCATTTTGCCTGACATACTCGAAGCGCGACACGGCGCGGTCATAAGGATTGCGCACGATCGCAAAGGAAAACGCACGATCGTAAAAACGTGGCCCCAGATTTCGTCTGGCCCATCTCGCATTCGCATGCGGCGGATATCCCAAACGCTCGGGAGACTTCGCGTATGGAAATACGCTCAGCACATCGCCAATTTTCGTCCGCTCCCCACCCACACAATATTGGAGCAGCATCTCATTAACCGACGAGCCGCCGTTCTTCGCGATATGGATAAAGACAAAGTTATGAGACACAGAGACAAGCATTTCTATCTCTTATTGCATCAGCAGGTTGGGATGAAGCCCAGAACGATAGGCCGCCACATTTGAGATCGAAGTGTTGGATTCAAATTTCCCGCTGTTGCCCGCGCCGGCGAACCGTTACTATCCCGGCCAACCGACGGTATCGTTTTGAAAGCCGTTGCGCCAACCAATGAGATCGTCTTTAGTCGATTGAACAGTCAGGAAAAATGGGAGCATAAAAATGAAATTCATTGCCACTACGAGCGCAGCTTTGGCATTGTCCACGTCGCTTGCTTTTGCCGCTTGCGAAGAAGTGACCTTCTCGGATGTGGGCTGGACCGATATTACAGCGACCACGGCCACGGCCAAAACGGTCCTTGAAGCTCTGGGTTACGATGTGGACGTGAAAGTGCTGTCCGTGCCTGTGACTTATGCCTCTATGAAATCGGGCGATGTGGATGTGTTTCTGGGCAACTGGATGCCGACCATGGAGGGCGATATTGCCAGCTACCGCGAGGAAGGATCTGTAGAGACCGTGCGTGAGAACCTTGAGGGCGCCAAATATACGCTTGCGGTGAACAAGGCCGCTGCGGATTTGGGCATTGCGGACGTGATGGATATTGGCCAGCACAAGGACGCGCTTGAGGGTAAAATCTACGGGATTGAGCCCGGCAATGACGGCAATCGCTTGATCCTGGATATGATCGGTGAGGCCAAGTTTGGTCTCGACGGGTTCGAGGTCGCAGAGAGTTCTGAGCAAGGCATGCTCGCACAGGTGGACCGCGCCACCAAACGCGATGAGCCGATTGTGTTTCTAGGCTGGGAGCCACATCCGATGAACGCCAATTTCGAGATGAGCTATCTCACCGGCGGGGATGACTATTTCGGACCCGATCTGGGCGGCGCTACGGTTTACACCAACACCCGCGCAGGTTTCTCAACTGAATGTCCGAATATGGGCGCGTTTTTGGGCAATCTGAAATTTACGCTGGCCATGGAGAACGAGATCATGGGCGCGATCCTCAATGACGGTGAGGATGCTGACGACGCCGCTGCGGCTTGGCTCAAAGCCAATCCAGACACGCTTGGCCCATGGTTGGGCGGGGTGACGGCTAAGGATGGTGGTGATGCGATGGCCGCCGTTAAGGGCGCTCTGGGTCTTTGATTTGAATGCTCAAAGGGGCCCCGGAGTAATTCTGGGGCCTTTGCCAAAGCCTGTGCAATATCCAAAGGATACCCATGGACTGGCTCACTGAGACGAAAATCCCCGTCGGCAAGACTGCCAAGGTGGTGTTTGAGTGGCTGCAAGACAACGGCGCTTGGTTCTTTGACGGACTGGCGGTGATCATGGAGGGTTTGATCGAGGCCTTGCTCTGGCTCTTTCAAACGCCTCATCCTCTGATCATTATCGCCCTGTTTGCGGCACTTACATGGGTGCTGCAACGGTCATGGAAAACCTGCGGCTTAGTTGTTTTGGGCTTTTTGTTCATCCTCAACCAAGGCTATTGGGAGGAAACCACCGAAAGCCTGACGCTTGTTCTGTCGGCTTGTGTGGTCTGCATGCTCATTGGCGTGCCAGTCGGGATCGGGCTGGCGCACAGGCCTAGGCTTTATGCGATGATGCGGCCTGTTTTGGACCTAATGCAGACCTTGCCGACTTTCGTATATTTGATCCCGGCGATCGTATTTTTCGGGATTGGCATGGTACCGGGGTTAATCGCGACGGTCATTTTTGTGCTCCCTGCACCGATCCGGCTGACCCATCTTGGCGTCTCCTCCACACCCACACCGCTACTGGAGGCGGCCGAGGCATTCGGAGCCACCGGGCGGCAAAGATTATGGAAGGTGGAACTGCCCTATGCAATGCCCCAGATCATGGCCGGGCTCAATCAGACCATCATGTTGTCCCTATCCATGGTCGTGATTGCGGCCCTTGTGGGGGCGGATGGCTTAGGGGTGCCGGTTGTGCGGGCTTTGAACCAGGTGAACACGGCTTTGGGATTTGAGAGCGGATTTGTCATCGTCGTGGTGGCGATCATGCTTGATCGCATCCTGCGTATTGGAAGTGCCAAATGAGCGCAGTGGTTTTTGATGCTGTAAATATCGTTTTTGGCGATAGGCCGGAGGCGGCTCTGCCCTTGATGGATGCTGGGAAAACGCGGGCAGAAATTCAAGAGGCGACCGGGCAGGTTCTGGGGGTTCATGATTGTTCTTTGAGCGTTGAAGAGGGCGAAATCCTCGTTCTCATGGGCCTCTCTGGGTCGGGCAAATCGACGTTGCTCCGGGCCGTGAACGGGCTCAATCCGGTTTGTCGCGGGTCTGTTATTGTCAATGACGGGGCTTGGTCTTGCGACCCTGTATCATGCTCGCCGGAGGAGCTGCGCCGGGTGCGCCGGGAATGTGTGGCGATGGTATTCCAGCAGTTCGGTTTGTTGCCTTGGCGGGACGTCCGCGACAACGTGGCGTTGGGGCTGGAACTGGCCGGATTATCGAAGGCGGAGCGGTATCGGCGCGCCGATGAGCAACTGGCGCTGGTTGGACTAAGTGATTGGTCTGAAAAGAAAGTTTCGGAGTTATCAGGGGGCATGCAGCAGCGGGTTGGGCTGGCGCGGGCGTTTGCGACTGAGGCGCCTATTTTGTTGATGGATGAGCCCTTTTCGGCGTTGGATCCTCTGATCAGGACGCGGTTGCAGGACGAGTTGCTGGAGTTGCAGGCCAAGCTCAAGCGGACGATCATTTTTGTGTCCCATGATCTGGATGAGGCGTTCAAGATCGGCAATCGGATTGCCATTATGGAGGGGGGGCGGATCGTGCAATGTGGAACCCC
>CAKZTM010000037.1 GCA_937920555.1 uncultured Paracoccaceae bacterium
CCGGTCGCAGCGCCAGTTGCCACCAAGGCGAGCCAATCACAGATCGGCGCATTAACCGGTAGAGTGGCCTCCGCATCGGGCAGCTGGGACAAAGGGCGCGGTGGCATTGCATTCATCGCCCAAGCGGTCAATATCAACGGAGAGACCGCTATTTGTGGTGTCCGGGCAGCCAAGGGTACAGGCTCTCGCAGGTTCAATGGTCAGGTCGCAAATCGCTACAGTTTCGTGATTGGTGATCAAACGATGTTGAGCAACGTTTTCTACTTCACCCAAGCCCAATCCATTGACGCCATGCGTTCCGTGCCCGCCAATTGCAAAACCACAGGCGTCCCGTGGGAGGCAGGCTTCGCGACCGCCCCGTGGGAGTTGAAATACGGTGGCGGCTCACGCTTCAGCTTCTAAGCACCCCGGCCCGCCCAAATTTGTCACAGATAGCTTGCCCTCGCAGGCCCGGACCCTGACACCGGTGCTGCGGGGCAGGTCTTCGCACAAATGGTAGTAATGGGCTATTTTTTAGAAATATAATTGGATTCTTAATTCAATTCCCTAAGTTAAGCCGTTGTATTTTCGCCCCGCAGCCATGTATCGTAACCTATCTCCAAGTGTATTTCGACATCAGCTTCTTTCCATTGCCTTAAACAATGCTAAGAAGCTGCAATTCCAAATTTGCAAACAGAGGATTATCATGACGCGATCAATTGCACCCAAATTTTCTGCCCTGACTTTCCTGGCCTTTGCTGCTTGCACCGAGATCGGAGCGGACGGCGTGGCCGCTGACGGTATCAATGGCGTGTCGATGGACAAAGTGCCGTTCGTCTCCGGTGGCGGCGATTGGAGAGGGGCCAAGGGCGAATACGAATATGTTTTCACTGTCCAAAACATAAACGGCAAGGCCGGGGTTTGCGGTATTCTCGACGATGACACGGTTGGGATCGCGACCGCTATGAATAAGCTTTTGCGCAACTTCCAAGTCCTCATCGACGGGCAGGTTATTGCGCGAGGATTTAATCATTTCACGCGTGTCGAAGACTCCCGCGCGCGTGGCCTGATCGGACGTTGCAAGGCCGGCAACGTAGATTGGAGCAATGATTTCACGCGGTTCCGGGACTGGGAGGTCAAAGTCATCGGTGGAAACAGCTTCAGCAACTGACCCAAGTGTCACCGTGTAAGCGGTCGGGCGTTGGAGGGCTTTCGCCCGACTGCCTCTGAGGGACGCAAGGTCCCGATAGAGGCAACAATGCCCGCCGGGGGGCTCAGGTCTGTGGCTCTACCGCCTTGGCCCCTTTTTCGCTTTTGAAAGACGGCTCCACATGGATTGTCACATGAGCGCGCGGGGCTTCAGTCTCTATAGCCGCTTCGATGCGGTCGCAAATTTCGTGACTGTCAATCACGGTCATTTGGCCATCAACGACGAGATGAAACTCGACAAACAGGGCCGGGCCGACCCGTCTGATGCGCACATCATGAATTTCATGCGCGCCGGTGGCATTGGCCAATATTGCGGTCTCGATCCATTCGGCTTCATCTGCATCAACGGACACATCCATCAACACATTCACCGAGCCGCGGATCATTTTCCAACCTTCGCGCAGCACGTTGAGAGCCACCAATATTGCTAAAATCGGGTCTAGGATCACCCAGCCGGTCGCCAGTGCCAACATCAATCCAACAATGACACCTACGGATGTAACCACATCGGCCATGACATGCCCGCCGTCTGCACTCAATGCAGCCGAGCGGTGCGCGCGGCCCACGCGGATCAACCAGACCGCCCAAACCGCGTTTATGCCAGCCGCCAGTCCATTGACAGCCAAGCCGCCCAACGGGGCATTTAGCGGGCTCGGGGCCATCAGGGCCGGCACCGCTTCGCGCAAGATCAAAACGGCTGCCAGCACGATCAACACACCCTCAATGACGGCAGAGAAATACTCCGCCTTATAATGTCCAAACGGGTGGTTCTTATCGGGCGGAATTTGCGCAATTCGGATGGCTGAGTAAGCCATAACAGCGGCAATGACATTAATGATGCTCTCAAGCGCGTCAGAAAACAGCGCCACGGAGCCCGTCATCCGCCATGCCACAAACTTGATCGCCATCACACACAGGGCAATTGGAATGGACCACAGGGCCATCCGGGCGACGGCGGCATTTCGGGCGCTATCAGGCATTCGCGTTGGCCAGTTTCAATGCGGCAGCCTTATCTTTGTTGCCGCGACATTCGGAGAATATCGGATTTGTGCACGAGGCGCAGATGTTAAGATCAAGGCGTGGGACCAATATCCCAATAGCGTCGTGCTTGTTTTCAAACAGGTGACTGCCGTGAATGGTTCGGATTAAGCCCAAATGTTCCAGACGCGCAATCAATTTGATCGAGCGGGCGATGACATAAAGCCCGCCTCCATTTGCGTTGCGCTGTTCCGCCTCCTCTATCAGGGCATCGACGCCTGCAAGATCGATATCCCCCGTGCCTTTGAGGTTCACAATCAGGTGCTTTTGTTCCGGGCGCTCCAAACGCAGGCGCTCAAACTCGTGCTCCAGATATTCCGACGAGCCAAAATACATTGGCCCGTCAAATCGCGTGGTCATCAGTTGTGGGCATTCCGGCAATCCAAATTCTTCCGCATCTCGAAACACGCTGCCCGCCAGCATTGGATCAGGGGCCTCAATCTGAAGGGCGGGGCGCGCGGTGCGATACACAAACGAGCCAAAGGACAGCATCACGCCCAGCAGAAGTGCAAGTTCAAGCTCAATGAGCACGCCGGTCAGAAATGTCGCTATCAGGATGAAAACTTCCGTGCGGCTGGTTTGGATAATGTGCTGGACTTGCGCGATGTTGATCAAGCGGATCGCCACCAAAAATATCAGCCCGGCCATTGCTGCAATGGGCACATATTCCATCAATGGGGCTACAAGCAGCAAAATCAGAATCAGGAAAAACCCTGAAAACACGGCTGCAAGCGGTGTTGTGGCACCGCTCTCATAGTTCACGCCGGACCGGGTAAAAGATCCTGAGCTGGGATAGGCCTGAAAGAAACTGCCAACCAAATTGGCAACGCCTTGGCCGTACACCTCTTGGTTGGCGAAAAACTTGGTGCCGGTGCGGGTCGCAAAACTGCGTCCGATGGCTAAAGCCTCTAGAAGCCCGATCACGGCCACGGCAAAGGCGCTTTCGAGAAGGGCGATCATATCTCCTACGTTAAATGACGGCACGACAAGGCTTGGCAGGATCGCATCAATCTGGCCAATGGTGCGCATTTTGGAGTCTGCAAAGAACACTTGTGCCACCACAGACCCGACGATAAGCGCGATCATAAACCCCGGCAGCCTTCGCGCGAATTTGGTCAACAGATAGGCGGTCCCAAAGGTGACACTGGCAACGACAAGGGTGGAAGGCTCTATTTCTGACCAATGTTGCACGACCCGTGACAATCGCTCAAAAACCGAGCCGCCGCGTTCCAGCTCCAACCCCAGCGCATCTTTAAGCTGGCTCACAAAAATCAGCACTGCGGCCGCCATGGTGAACCCCAACATGACCGAGTGGGACACAAAGCCCGCCAGTTTGCCTGCACGTCCCAAAGCCAGACCCAGCTGGATCACGCCGACCATCAAGGTTAGCAAAATAGCTGCTGAGATGAATTCCGGCGTGCCCAGTTCATGCCGGCCTGACAGGGCACTAAACACCACTGCCGAGATCGCCGTTGTGGGCCCTGACACCATAACCATGGACGAGCCGAAAAGTGCAGCCAACACAGTCGGCACCATCGCAGAATAAAGTCCGTATTCCGGTGGCAGACCCGCAATGGCCGCAAAAGCCACTCCTTGCGGCAGAACGATGGCCGCATTTGTGAAAGCCGCAAAAATATCCGCTCGAAGCGATTTAGCATCGACCCGGTGCCACCAGCCGCGCATCGGAAGCATCACGTCCCAACGAAAGTTATAGCCTTTCAGAAGAGTTTCGCGCTGCATCAAAGACGACCTGCATATGTAAATAGGGGTGGATTGGGCGGTAGCCCCCTGCCCCGGGTTTGTAAAGGTTTTGGCGTGAAGGTTTGATGAATGTTTCTGAGGCCAAACCACGCGTGAGTTGAGGTGTTGCTAGGTTCTGGAGCAGACAAGACTTGACCAAAGGCGCAACTGTCACAATTCTTAGGCTATGCGATTGATCATCTTGTTATCTCTGGCTCTCATGGCTCCGTCCGCAACCCTTGCGCAAGCCTGCCCTGAATTGCCGCCCCGAGCCCAAGAACGACAGGCTCTTTTAGACGACTTGGCTATGTCACCAGATATCACGAGCGGTCAACGAGCGGCCTCAAAGCTGTGGGAGTTTTGGATGACCGCGCCCGATGAGAAAGCGCAGTTTATGCTGGATGACGGCATGAGCCGCCGCAGCCAGTTTGCTTTGGTTGATGCCGAGATCATCTTGGATGCGCTGACGACATATTGTCCGAACTACGCCGAAGGATGGAACCAGCGGGCCTTCGTACGGTTCTTGCAAGAGGACTTTGAGGGCGCTTTGGAGGATATCGAAATTACGCTTACTTTGGAGCCGGATCATTTTGGCGCCTTATCGGGCAAAGCTCTTGCACTGCTGAGACTGGGCAAACGGGGGCTGGCTAAACTGGCGGTCGTTCGTGCAATTCAGGTCCATCCGTGGCTTAATGAACGAAGCCTTCTTGGTGACGGCGAAGATATCTAAGGCGCATACGCCTCAGGCCGCGGTCTCTGCCGCCGGTCTCAGGTCCACTTGAAATATTGCATGAACCTGGGCCATGAACACCTGATGGCGCTGTAAATAGGCATCGCGGCTGGTCCGCGCCTCTTGGATACCTTGGAAGAATGCGGCTGCCATGATTTCTACGAAAGACGGCACATCAAGGTCTTTGGGCACAGTTCCTTCTGCCTGCGCCAACTCAATTGTGGTGGTCAACTCGGCAAAAAGCGCTTTGTAGGTTTCGCGCATTGGCGCGTAATCTTCCAAAGCGCAAACCCAGCACCAAGAGTGAAAAGCGCAAACATTCTCCATCTGGAGGGAGTCTTTATTCATCCCCCAGACCTCGTCGAGCATAGCCAGCAGCAAATCCCAAGCCCGCCGATCATCTGGCCAACCCTCGCGCATCATGGTCAAGCGCTTGGTTCGAGACGCAACCAATGTTTCATGCAGCTCAGCCATGATCTTGCCCGGAGACCCGAAATGCGCATAGATCGATCCGGCACTGACCATGGCCGCTTTTGCGATATCTGCGGTGGTCGTTTCATAGAACCCCTTGGTCTGAAAAAGCTCAGAGGCTGCCATAAGAATGCGCTTGTGGGTCTCTTTTTTCTTTTTGGCGCGGGGCGTATCAGCACCGATCGTCCAAGTCTTACTCACGCTTAAACCTCGGCTTTGTCACTCGTCCTATGGGCTTAATGGCTCCATAGATTCGCAGCTATGTCAATGGGAATTTTCGATGAAAATTTTCATTGAACGGATTTAGCCAATTACCTATCTCTGCGTCAAGTGAGATGCCGTCCATCAACGGCTTGTCTCCCTTAGGGGTTAATACGAGTGCAACTGAAACGAGGTTTTCACCGTAAGGTGGGAAGGAATGATCATGCCCGAGTATACAAAAATCATCCGTCAAATGCGCGTATTCGAATTTGATGCGCAAACGCCTTCCGGTTCAAGTTTCCCTTTGATTGCCATCGACCGCGAGGACGGGCTGCGCGAGCGGCTCGAGACAGCTCTTGGATCAAAGCCAATCGGCGAATGCCGGCCCAGAAATATCGGACTTATGATAGACCGCAATAGCCGCGGAACCATCGTTATGAATGCCGACAACTCCGGTTATGCGTCCACAGAGATCATGCGCATTCTGAACCTGACCGGCTTGCGTGGCGAACTTCTGTTTATTACAAACGGTAAGACATATCCGCTTCACTTACTTCGAAGATTGAATAAAGTGGCCTTAGACTTTGACTTAGGTACAATTTCCATGCAGAATTTGATCGTACGAATAAACGACCACCCAAGTTCCATTACCCAAGAGTTAAATCAACGTTCAGAATTAACGTCGGCCGTGGGCTGACACCTTTGATATACCCGAGAGGGCATCGATAGACCCCCACCTCCGCGCGTATTGCGGAATTCGTCAGCTTTCTCACCTAAGCTGAAGAGACTACGATGACAAAGGTGTCAGCCCAGGGCTGATACTTTTGATTCCCGCCGAACGAATAACTACAAAAAAGACGCGTAAATCCAAAAAACCAGATAAGAACTTTTTTGTATCAATTAGACACAAATTTGCTTCCATTTTTTCGCTTCGCCCCAAAATTGTCTTATTTGAATGGTGTAAGACCTCAACCGGGTCACGAAAGAGTCGTATTTTATTTGTTATCTGGGGATGTCCAAAGTGTACTGGACACGTGAGTGTGTGTGTTAATTTTGAGTAAGAAGAAGAGTCATGAAGACGAAAATGTTTTCCATAAAGAGGTTCAAAGCCGATGAGCGCGGCGAACTTCCTATTGAACTGATCGTGTTAAGCGCGTCGGTTCTGTTGCTTGGGGCAACTTATTTTGAGACCCAATCCAGTGATGTTGACGCAGGAATTACGTCAACCTCGGAGGAAGTCTTCGTCCGTAAATGTGGTCATGTGCGAACATTTTCCTCAACACAAGACGTGACGCGTACGCCAGCCGCTTCGTGCAACTAAGCGGCTCGCAGAACCTCCTTGACGCTTGAGGCGTCACGGGTCAACCTTCGCCTGAGTTAAACAAGGGCGAAGCCATGTTCCCTATTCGCGATCATAATCCATCGGGTCGTGTGCCCTATGTGACCTACGCAATCATTGCGTTGAATGTGGTCGCATTCCTTTCCTATGTCAGCGTCATAAATAACGATGCCGCAATGGCCTCGATATTGGGCGATTTTGCACTCGTCCCGGCAGAGCTGTCGCGAGGCGAAGACACCCATACTCTTTTGACTTCAATGTTTATGCATGGCGGATGGATGCATCTGGCGGGCAACATGCTGTTTTTGTGGATATTTGGGGACAACTTAGAGGACGTCTTCGGCCATATCGGTTTTTTGATCTTCTATCTGGTATGCGGAGTAGCTGCTGATCTTGCCCATATTCTTCCGGATCCAGAAAGCCAGATCCCTCTTGTGGGGGCCTCGGGCGCAATTGCAGGCGTTATGGGGGGATATCTTTTGCTGTTTCCAAAGGCCAAAGTCGACGTCCTACTGATTTTTGTGGTCTTTTTCCGCGTCTTTAGCCTTCCTGCCTGGGTTGTTCTGGCCGTCTGGTTTGGCATGCAAATCTTCTCTGGCGTCAGCACACCGACGACCGGTGGTGGTGTCGCCTATTGGGCTCATGCGGGTGGTTTTGCGGCTGGTGTGCTTTTAGCCCTGCCGTTTTTCCTGAAGGTCGGAGGGCCGGAGTTTTGGCGGCGCACGGACGGCCACCCGGATCACCCGCCACAAAAAATACCGGAGCGAATTAGCAATATCCCCGTAGTCCAAAGGCGGCGCAAATGAAGGCCACCTGCCACTGCGGCGCCGTGGAGCTGGAGGTTGAGCTATCGGATGGTTTGAACACCGCTCGGCGCTGCGATTGCTCATTTTGCATGCGGCGCGGAGCGGTAGCCGTCAGCGTCGATCTGGCGAAACTCCGTATTTTGAAGGGCGAGGAAACCCTAAGCCACTACAGCTTCAACACGCATACTGCGCATCACTATTTCTGCTCCATTTGCGGAGTTTACACCCATCATCAGCGACGCTCGAACCCGAACCAATATGGGATTAACGCGGCTAATCTAGAGGGTATTTATTTGCCCGACCTGGACCCGGTGGCTTGGGTAGATGGGCGCAATCATCCGGCGGACGTCTGAAACGCCCGGATGGGGCGACGCGGCTCTACATTGTACATTTCGCGAATACGCTCAGGATCACAGCCCGAAGTTGATGACTTTTCAAATGTGCTTACAAGGCGCGAATAATGAGGAGACGAGCGGGCCACATATACAAAAATGGCCCAGTTCTGTCGAAGCGGATAGCAGGCCACAAGATCGGTATCATCACGGAACCATTCCATTTGGCTCCAAATCATGTCCGAGACCAGTGTTTTGTCCCAGTGATTGAACAGACGTACGCCGCGCCCCCGCAATGTGCTGCGCACGGAGTTTGAATTAAAGCCGGGATCATCCTGAAAACGCGCAACGCCGGTACTGGCGGCAGGAAATATGGACATTGCGACATCGGGTGCTTTTGCGTCGATATACGCGCGGACTTCGTCAATTGTCATCTCGTATTTGCCGGACAATTGCTCATCGTTCAGACCCAGCCAATCGATTGTATTAAAGTCGCTCAAAAACGGGATTACGCCTGCGGCACTTGTTAAGATCGTCGCCTCGGCGCCCAATCCGGTTGCTGCAAGATCTTCCGCCAGCGGCGAAACGCCGGTCAATGTGGGCTGATAGTCAATCCAACCGCCAATCCCCTGCCCCTGTATGGCACGCAGGGCTGGATGATAGGGTGTGACCGTAAACAAAAACAACCCGCATATGCCCGCAAGATAAGTCGCCGGTACATGCGCGCGCGCTTTGCCTGCATAAAAGCCCAGCGCCAAGGCACCAATGCAAAACAGCGGGGCCGTCAGCGGGAAGCCGTAGCGAAAGCCCCCTGTGACCTCGTGAATGGCACGACTATACAATAGCGCCACACAGAGCGAAGGTAGAACCAATATCGCACAGATCACCGAGATACGGCGTCCACCAGCAACCCATAAAAGGCTCAAGACAACAGCGGCAAGTGGCAGCCAACGAAACGTCAAAAAGCCCACCACATGTTTGAGCCCGGGCAGTTGCGAGCCTGCGGAGCCGTAAATATTATTGTTCGACTTGACCCAATAGGCGGTTGGAAAAATATCGCCAAAATAGCTGATCTTCCAAGCAAAATAGAGACCGACGAAAAGAACTAATCCAAGTGCAATGGGTGCAATCTCAACAATCACCCTGACGAATTGAAACCGCTCAAGTGCATAGAGCCGGGCCATGAAGGCGGCTCCCAAAATTCCTGCGCAAAGCACAAATCCTTCGGGTCTCGCAAGCACCAGAAGTGCACCGATAAGCAGGCCGATAAGATTGAAAACCATGCCCCGATGCCGATCAGACAGCGCAAAGAAAACCGCCCAACAAAAGAACGCACCATGCAGGTAAAGGATGAACATCGTCTCCATCCCTTTGGTCAGATGCCCAATAGTCTCGGTCAAATAAAGCAGTGCAAAACTAGCCGTCACAGCGCTGGCTGCGGCAATGGCACGCCCCACGAGCGCAACGCGACCCACAAAGTAGACCAGCAGCAGCGTCATCAGACCGTAGCCCGCAATGCCCGCACCACGGGTGAATGTCAGCGGATCAATCTTGAGCAAAGCACCACCTGCAACCAGCACGATATGCAGCATGCTCGACCCGCCCTCCGTCGGGTTTGCATCTGCAATATTATAGCGAATGCCGTAACCTTCGGCCAGATTTTGACCGTAGATATAAGTGATGTAGGCGTCATCCAGGGCAAAATCGCGATTGTTGGTGATCAAAGCGCTAATAGCCGACAACATCACCGCCAAAATTATCAGAGCGCTCACGTACACGAAGAATGAGCGCGACTTGTCCAATAACATTGCGGGCGACGACGGAGTGGGCACGGAAGTCATTCCAGAACTACTTTTGCTAGCTTTGCGGAAAACGAGATAATGTCGGACACCTATTGTGTCGCAGGCATTCATCACAGGGGAATATTACCAAAACCGTATCATCCGTGACAGTTTCACACAAAGTGAAGCCCACAGACAACGATTCCACGCCGTCTGGGGCAAACCCCACATCCAATGACGGTCGAATTTTGCGAAAACTGTGGGGCTTTGGCCCAAAAAAGTGACGATCGTCACGGAACTTTGCCAACAGATAACATAGCGTGATGCCACTTACGTTATGTCTTCCCTGTTGGACTTAAGCGCTTCGCCAATGCGAGGCGCTTTTTTTTGCAACCGTCGTGGGGGGAATTTGATCAAGACTGCGTCAGATTTGAATGTCGGGGCTGGACTCTGCCACGGCCCACGTTAGATGCTGTAGGCATACTATGCGGAAAAACGCGTATTCAATTGCCAATCAAACAGGCCGCCATGAACGCAATATCCTCAAAACTCAGCGCAACCGGGCTGTGTTTTATCATGTCAGCCGCGCCGATGAATGCCATTGAGATTTTTGGGTTTAAATTTTTCGAGTCTGATGAACCCGAAACGGTCGAGCTTATCTCGCCGCTCAATTACGATTTGACTTGGACCGTTCAGGGCGACGACGTAAATTTGAAGACCAACATCAAACGCGCCTCGGCTCTTATTCGTGATATGGATCAGCCCGCATCAGGTCGGGCGGGCTTGCTCTCTGCGGCCAATGGCGACTATCAACTTTTGGTCGAGACACTTTATGCGCGCGGATATTATGCAGGTCGCGTGTCGATAACGCTCAACGGGGCCGAGGCCTCAGATCTTCCGCTCGATGTGCAATTGCCTGATCCAACACCGGTTGTGATCTCCATTGACCCCGGCCCTGTTTACACGTTTCGGACTGCCGAGATTAACAATCTTCTACCCGGAACCAATCTGGATGATTTTGGTTTCGCGCCCGGTCTGACCGCAAATTCCAACGCCGTGCGTGATGCGGGGCGGGCCGCGGTAAAAGAATGGGCCAAGCAAGGCCATGCCTTGGCAGATATTCCTGACGCTGACGTTGTGGCAGATCACAGCGCGCGCAAACTTGATGTGTCGCTTGACGTGGTATCGGGCCCAAAGGTCGTTTACGGACCGGTTTCGGTGACCGGAACCAACCGGGTCCGTCCCGAGTTTCTGGAATATATGACCGACCTGCCAACCGGAAAGACCTATGACCCCGACGAGGTCAATAAAGCGCGCGCGCGGCTCTTGAAGCTGGATGCCTTTAGCGTTGTCGATGTTGAGGAGCAGCCCTTGGAGGGCGCTGACACAATGCCCATCGCGGTAACTGTTCAGGACAGAAAACCGCGCAGATTCGGTGCGGGTGCCACTTTATCCACGCTTGACGGTATTGGCGTGGAAGGCTTTTGGCTTCATCGCAACATTTTCAGCCGTGCGGAGCGGCTTCGCTTTGACGGGGCGGTGAGTGGGATCGGGCGTAGTCTTGATCCGCAGGACTACGACTATGAACTGGGCGCTACATTCATAAAACCCGGCGCCTTCACCCCGGACACCGACTTCCGTCTTAATGTCACCGTCGCGCAAGAAAAACTCGACAACTTCGACGCGCTCACATTTTCGCTGACCGCGGGTCTATCCTCCGTGATCAGCGAACGGCTGACGGTTTCAGGCGATTTTACGTTGGAGCGCAGCCGTATCGATGACAGTTTAGGACGCAGGCGTTTCCAACTTTATGGCTTCGACACGCAGGCCACTTACGAGCGCCGCGATGTGCCCCTTGATGCGACCAGAGGATACTATCTGGATCTCACAGCCTTTCCGTTTTACGAAAGCAAGAGTGGCAAGTTTGGCCTTAGAACAACCGCAGAGGCCCGGGCCTACAAGCAGCTTGGAAGTTCCGAACGTTTCGTGCTGGCCGGGCGCGCAAAAATTGGCAGTGTGGCCGGGATCGGCTTGACCGAAGCTCCGCCCCAAGTGTTGTTTTTCTCAGGCGGTGGCGGCTCGGTTCGCGGTTTTGAGTATCTGGCCAATGGGGTGACCCTGCCCAACGGTGATGAATTGGGAGGCAGGTCGCTTGTTGAGGTATCAGGTGAATTGCGCACCAGACTGACAGAGAATTTTGGCGTTGTGGGCTTCATTGATGCAGGCATTGTCGGCACCAACCCTACGCCTGACTGGACCCAAGAAATAAACGTAGGCGTCGGTGTCGGGTTGCGATGGCGCACAGGCTTAGGCCCGCTTCGGGTGGATGTGGCCCGCGCTGTGAACCACAGATCAGGCGACCCGATTGTCGGTGTCTATATCGGATTGGGGCAAGCGTTTTGAAGCGTTTAGCAGCCATTTTTGTAGTGCTCTTGGCCTCCGGGATCGCGGCATTGGGGCAAGACGACGAAAGCAACGGCTTTATCGTCAACCTGATCCAAGACAGCCTGTCCACGGAAAACCGGCAAATACGGCTCCGTGGAATTGACGGGCTTTTGGCCTCTGACGCGACGGTCGAAGAGATCACAATCGCCGACAGCGATGGGGTCTGGCTGACCATCAAGGACGCCGACATCATTTGGACGCGCCGCGCGCTGTTCTCTAAACAGCTAAAAATCAACAGCCTGAAAGCCGGATCCATCGAGGTGGCTCGGCCTCCCGTTCCAGATCCAAGCCTCCCTACATTGGAGGCCGAGCCCTTCAGCCTGCCAGAATTGCCTTTGTCCGTGGAAATTGGCGAATTGGAGGTCGCGTCCATCACGCTTGGCCAGCCGGTGATAGGTCAGGCCGCTGAGTTAAGCCTTGCGGGTTTTCTTAATCTTGCCGATGGCTCGCTGGACACGCAGTTGGATTTGAAGCGGCTGGACGCTCCGGGATCGTTCAGCATTGCCACCACCTTTGAAAATGCCAGCGAAAACCTAAAAGTTGATTTTGCCTTTCAGGAACCAAAAGACGGATTACTGGCCAATCTGATGAAAGTTGAAGGCCGCCCGTCACTCGATGTTACCGTTTTTGGCGAGGGCACTCTAAAAGATATCGATCTCACCCTAAGCGCGATCTTGGACGGCACACCTGCGATCATGGGCGATCTGAGGTTACGGGAAGCTGCGAACGGCTTGGGGTTTGATGCCAATATAACCGGGCAATTGAGCGGCCTTATCGCGCCCAGCTACAGTATGTTTTTTGAGGGCGACAGTGAAATCACGGTATCGGGCGTCAATCGCGAAGCCGGTGGCTTTGATCTCAATAACCTTAAGGTCAAGACCGCGGCCTTGGCGATTGAAGGCGATGCGTCGACAACCGATGACGGTTTTTTGCGGCGCGCAAAGCTCACCGGAACGCTAGGTGACGGCCAAAGCCCGACTGTGCTGCCGTTTGGCGGCGATGTTTTGGTCAACTCCGTTGAGCTTGATGCCAGTTTCGGCGTCGATCCAACCGGTTTGTGGGACGTCAGACTGACAGGCGACAACTTGCAGGCGGGCGATATTCGCGCCACTGCATTCAACCTCCTATTTCAGGGCACGGCGGACGGGATTGAAACACCCGCAGCACGCGCCATCACAATCAACGCGATTGGCGATCTATCGGGCTTGTCGGCCTCTACACCTGATCTCAGCCGGGCTTTGGGCCAACGGCTGACGTTTCAACTTGCCTCGGACTGGACGCCCGAGAGTTATACGATCAAGCGCGCGCGGATCGGCGGGGCTGCCGCCAGGATCGAGCTTGAAGGTCTCATCAGGGATTTGGGTTTTGACGGCGAGATCACCGCCAAGATCGATCGGTTGGCACCCTTTGGCGGCGCGGTCGGTCGTGACTTGCAAGGCGCCGTTGATCTCAACCTCACTGGTCTGATCAACCCATTGGCGGGCAGCTTTGACCTAACAGTGGATGGCACCTCGACAGCGCTGAAACTGGATATCCCAGCGCTTGACCCGCTGCTTGTTGGAAACACTGATTTGTCCGGGCGCGTGTTGCGCAACGAGACCGGATTTCGGACCCAGAACGTCTCATTGTCCAACCGGCAAATCCAAATTACCTCCGATGGCGTGATCGCCAGCGCCCGTGCCGATTTGAAGTTCAACGCGACCTTGCGCGATTTAGGCGTCCTGACAAATCAAGCGAGCGGTCAAGTAACATTTGACGGGTCCGCCAAGGGAACAGACGGCACTATCGCGATCAAAACGGGGATCAGCATTCCTCAAGGCACGGTCCTAGCAAAACCGCTCAATGGCCTGACCGCCCGGTTTGACGGCGTGATGGCGCAAACCGGTCTGACTGGTACGCTTGCCGGAAATGGCAGACTTGACGCCCAATCTCTTTCCGTCTTTGCCGAAATTGAAACCGACGCTTCCGAGCAAACCCTGTCCGACCTGCGCCTTGCGGTCGGCCCCACGCGACTAGTTGGCGATCTCAACAGAAACGCAGACGGGTTGATGCAAGGCGAGCTGGATTTAACGTCCCCCGACATTTCACTGCTTGCAACACTCTTTTTGCAAGACGCAACCGGTCAGGCCAATGCAAAGCTAACCCTATCCTCGAATGCGCTTGGGCAGCAGGTCGTAGCTGTATCAGATCTGGCAGATGTGGCCCTTGGATCCATCCAAATTGGACGTGCCAATCTGGACATGCAGGTGCAAAACGCCCTAGGCGTGCCTACCATCGCGGGCGCGCTCGACTTTTCAGACGCAATCGCGGGCGGTGTTGAGATCGCACGCGGAACGCTGTCTGCGGGAGGTCGCGACGGACGCACAGACTTTACTGCAAATCTCAACCTGACCAATGAAACAACTGTCCAGGCTGTTGGGGCGCTCAACACCACCGAGACCGGTTATGATTTGGGGGTGACGAAACTCGATATCAACAAAGACGGCCCACTGCTAAGATTGGAGGGGCCGGCCACCGCGCGCATCGAAGGAGAGCGGATCGATCTGGACCGGCTGGCCTTCGCGGTTGGTGATGGCACGATCCGTGCAAATGGTTTGATCAACGGCGGCTACGACATCTCCGTGGCACTCGACAACCTGCCACTCTCGGTGGCGAACGCATTCCGCGATGATTTGGGACTTCAGGGAAGTATCTCGGGCCAAGCAACGGTGGGTGGACCGCGCGACGCACCAGACCTGAAATTCGATCTTTCTGCGCTGGGTCTGAGTGCAGCGGCACTAAATGCCGCCGAGTTGCCCCCGTTTGACATTACCGCCAAGGGCGAGACGGCCGATGGCAAGGTTACGCTTCAAACCACCTTGACCGGACCAAACGCACTCGACAGCAGCATCGCAGGCACCATCGCGCTGAGTGATCTGGAAATGGACCTGCAAGGCGATTTGAACACTTTCCCCTTGGCCCTGATCGACCAAGTTGCCGGTGGCCAAGGCCTGCGCGGCACTGTTACGGGCAGTTTCAACCTTCTTAACACGCCGGCAAAGCCGCGCATCAATTTCGACTTAGACGGTCGCGGTATTTCGGTTAGTGTCATGCGCGACAATGGAGTTGCACCCTTGTCTTTCTCGACTGCGGGAAGCTTCGTGAATGATGTTATTACACTTCCCGCCGCTCGGGTCACCGGCGCCAGTTCGATGAATTTTGAGCTTAGCGGCCGCATCCCTCTTAAACTCGATGGGCTGGACGCCGCTGCGAACGGCACCGTGCCTCTATCGGTGATCAATGTGGCACTGGCCCGCAACGGCCTGTCCGCCTCAGGAACCGCGAATATATCGCTCAGAGCATCGGGCAATTTGAGCGATCCAAATCTGAGCGGAAGTTTGACACTGGGCGGCGGAACTTTTGTATCCGCAAAAGCTAACCTCCGACTTGAAGACGTCAATATTGATGCAAATTTCGCGGGCAACCGGCTGAACTTGACCCGCGCCCGCGCCCGAAACAGCCGGGGTGGGATCATTGCCGCAGATGGCTCAATCGTCATCGACCGAGTTTCGGGATTTCCTATTAATCTCAACACCACTGTGACGGACCTTCGCTATACCGACGGCAGACTTGCAACTGCGCTTGCAAGTGGCACGCTGAACATGACAGGCGCGCTGATGCGCCGCTCTGAAATTGCGGGCGAAGTGGTGATCGAAGAGCTGGAGTTCGCCCTGCCACAGCAGCTTGGCACGAAGAAAAGCTACCAACTTGATGTGCGGCATATCAACATAACCCCACCTGTACGCGAAACCCTCAACAGGTCCGGACTGGGCGAAACCAGCAGAGCAGAAGTCCGCGAAGACAGCGACATAGCGTTTGACGTGACGGTCTCAGCTCCCAACCGGGTTTATGTGCGCGGGAGGGGCGTCGACGCAGAGCTTGGTGGCTCCCTAAAAATAGGCGGGACCACACGCAATTTCAAACCGGTCGGACAGTTTAACCTGATCCGGGGGCGGATCAATATTTTGGCCCGCCGCATCGAACTTGATGAGGGTAATATTCGCCTCAACGGCACCACTGACCCCGAATTGTTCCTGTTGGCCAGAACCGTGACAGATGATGTGGAGGCGACTGTGACGCTGGAAGGGCCGGCCTCCAAACCGATCCTTGCCTTTTCATCAGTTCCCGAACTGCCCGACGATGAGGTTTTGGCCCGCCTCGTTTTCGACCGGTCTTTGTCAAACCTCTCCGCACTTCAAGTCGCTCAATTGGCCGCCGCCGTGGGCGAACTTTCAGGGCGCACGGGGCCGAGCTTTTTCAGCCAATTGCGTGATGCGACCGGGCTTGATGATCTTGACTTTGAGACCGACAATCAGGGCAAAACCACCGTGCGTGTCGGCAAGTATATTCAGGAAAACATCTATTCATCCATTGAGGCGGACAATCAGGGATCAAGCAGAGCCACGGTCAATCTCGACATAAACGAGAATTTCAAAGCCAAAGGCACCCTCGATAATCAGGGCAACACCAGCTTTGGCATTTTCTTTGAGAAAGACTACTGAAGGCCGCCTCGCACAAGGCAAGAATTAGCGCTCATATGACGGATCGCTCTCGACCCTCCGAGGTTGATGTGAAATATCAAAGATCAGTCAATTTGGGAGAGCATCCATGAATATCGAATGTGTTGTCGACAGCCGCTCTGAGCTTGGAGAAGGTGCCGTTTGGGACGTGGCCGATCAATGCCTGTGGTGGGTTGATATCATGGGCGAGCTGGTCCACCGGTTTGATCCCGCCAGCGGCACAGATGACACCTGGGCCGTTGGGGAACCGGTGGGCTCTTTGGCGGTGCGCTCCGGTGGCGGTTTGGTTCTTGCAACCAAGACAGGGTTCCACCTGTTCAATCCTGAGACCGGCGAAAAGACAGCTATCGTGGATCCAGAGCCGGACCTGACCGGGAACCGTTTCAATGATGGCGGCACAGACCGTCAGGGACGATTTTGGGCAGGTACGATGCAACAAGACGGTGACCGTAAACCGGTCGGCAGCTTTTACAGGCTCGACACGGATATGACAGCAACCAAAATGATGAGCGATATTACGGTAACCAACGGCATCGCCTTCTCGCCGGACGGCAAGACAATGTATGCCTCTGACACAGGGGCTAGCGTTCGCACGGTTTGGGCCTTTGACTATGACGGCGACACCGGCACACCGTCCAACAAACGCGTCTTGTTTGATACACACGGTATGGCAGGACGTCCGGACGGCGGAACGATTGATGCGGATGGGTGTTATTGGTACGCAGGCGTAGGCGGTTGGCAGGTTGTTCGGGTGACACCGGAGGGCAAAGTTGACCGCGTAATTGATGTGCCTGTGGAAAAGCCGACCAAGCCCATGTTTGGTGGCGCCAATCTGGATGTGCTTTATGTGACAAGCCTGAGCCAAGGGCTTGATCCCGACCGTCCGCAACCCCACGCTGGCAGCCTGTTTGCGATCACGGGACATGGAACGGGCGGCGTACCTGAAGTTCGGTTTGCGGGGTAAAGAACGGTAGCGTCAAGACTTGGATATCTCTTCCTTGGCGTTTGCCTTCGCGCAGCCCTAGCTTGCAGCGAGCTGCCCAATGGACGGCGCAAGGCCGTGTTCCACCTTGAACCGAAACCGAAGTTCGCAAGACCATAAACCGCTATCACCTGGGGGCGGCTCAAAGCGCCCTCAATCCTCGAAATGACCGGCCTTGGCAAAACCGCCACCTTGAAAAATCACCGCTGGATCATCTCGGTCCACCGGCGGCTGGGCCTCAATCTTATCGCGAAACACCTCAGATGTGTCTTGCGGCTGATAGCCCAAGAAATCCGCATGAGAATTATCCCACCACATCTCCGTATTGGCCGAAACCCCGTAAATAACAGTATGTTCGACACGAGAAGCACGGAAGATCGCTTTAACCATGCGCTCAAAATCCGCCTCTGACTGATAGGTTGCCATCATCCGCCGGTCGCGCGGCTCGGCCAGACATGACCCAATGCGGACCGCCACATTCTCGACCCGGAATTTATCCCAATAATAACTGCCCAAATTCTCCCCAAAGCACTTTGACACTCCATAAAGACTGTCGGGCCTTTGCGGGCTGCTCGCGTCTAACTTTTCGCTTCGAGGATGAAAGCCAATGGCGTGATTGGAACTGGCAAAAATGATCCTCGGGCCGCCATTACGGCGTGCCGCCTCGAACAGGTTATAGGTACCGATGATATTGGAATTTAGGATGATCTCCCAAGTATCCTCAATGGAGCGACCCCCCAGATGCACAATACCGTTACATCCGGCCACAAGCTCGGTGACAGCGTCCAAATCCGTCAAATCGCACGGAACCACTTCCTCGCCGGGGCCTGCGGCCTGCATATCCGCCACATCAGACAGGCGCAATATATCCGCATATCCTGCCAGCCGTTTGCGCAACATGGACCCAAGTCCGCCTGCCGCACCGGTTATAAGTAGTCGCTTCATATCCGTTCCCTGCCATTGCTTTCATCGCTGACTAACAAAAAAAACGGCCCGCAGAAACCTGCGAGCCGCTCTAATTTCGCTGACGCCAAACTTAATAGACGTCGCCGCCATCCACACGCTTGGAAAACTCGGTTGCACCGCCTGCGGCGAGTATTTTGGCCTGCGCAACCCACTGGTCCCGGCTCACGCGCCCGGAGAAGCCTTCCAGATTGGCATCAACCCAAGCCACTTCTGAGGCCCCCCAACTTGCCACTTGGTCAAAGTGGTAAAAGCCAAGACTGTGAAGCAGTCCTTCCAGTTTAGGACCAACACCTTTGATCTGCTTGAGATCATCCGGGCGACCATTACGAGCTGCGGTGAGCGTCGAAGGTTTGGTTCCCTCGTTGGTTCCCTCCACAACGCCGTCACCGTCGTAATCCTGTCCTTGGAACGCGGCCGGGCGCTCATGAAAGCCAGCAGCCGCTCCGACAGCAGCGGCACCTGCGCCACTGGCCGCCAATGATGCAGACTGGGAAGACAATTGCGCCTCAAGCTCTGCGATGCGACTATCTTTTTGTGTCCCCAAATTTCTGCACTGCGTAAGCTCGGCACTGAGATCAGGGCGAGCGACCAATTCAGCCTCCAACTCTTTCACGCGTCCGTCCTTCTGAGCAGCAGCTTGCTGCCAGCGCGACACCTCGCCCGATAGATCACGCGGCGCCTCTTGAACTTGCCGGGTCATGTTTGCAATCTTCTGATCGCGTTCCTCCAGATCTTGGGTAAAACGCTGCGATTCCTCGCTTTGCTTTGCACGTATCCGGCGCAACTCTTCCTCTAACGAGCTGATACGCGCCTGCTTTTCCTTTAACGTATAGCGGCTAGCCTCAAGATCAGCCGAGAGCGCAGAAACCCGCCTGCCCCACAACAACCACCCCACGAGCAAGCCCAAAAGCGCGGCCAATAGTAGCAAGATCCAAATCTCGCCTAGTAGAAAACCCCATTCCCGAAACATATCTGTCCCCCTTCATGTCTCTGTTTAGTTACTGATCCAGCGAATTTCTGTGCGCCGGTTTTCGGCGCGACCCTCCGCTGTCGAATTGTCCGAAATTGGCTGAGTTGCCCCCAGCCCAAGCGCGATGAGCTTGTCTTGCGGAATGCCCCGCTCAACCAAAGCGGCCACAACAGTCTGCGCCCGCGCCTCGCTGAGTTTCAAATTACTTTCGTCAGAACCCTGATTGTCCGTGTGACCCACAACTTCCGCAGTCAAATTGGCATCTCCGACACAGGTCAGTAGCAGTCCCGCGATTTCATTGACCGCCGCACGTGTTCCGAGATCCAGCTCTGCTGAATTCGGAATGAAGCTGATATCAGCTTGCTGCAACAGCGCGTTTGACCGTGTTTCGCAAGCCTCTGCTGACACCGTAAAACTGTCAACCGGAAGCCAAAAACCGTTGCTGACCTGCTCTTGCTCGCCACTCAGCGCGTTGGTGCGCGTGACCCCGTCATCAACCGCAGCGGCGGCATTGGTCACATTCACAGCACCCGCACCGATCGTGTTTTTGATCGACCGCATCAAAGTTCCAGTATCAACACCGGCGGCCGCCTCTCCGACCAGATCTGTATTACTATCGGTGATGCTGAAGCTGAGGGTCTCAAACTCGCTGACCCACGGGGCCAACGCTTCGAACTTCGACATAACGGCCTCGGCGCTTCCTTGCGCACCAAGAGCCACATCGTCCTTGATCTCAGTCAAACCCAAAACTCTTGCAGCATCGCTTGTGTCAAACCCATCAGGAGCCGTGCCAGACAGTTGCGCGCCATCAATGGCGTCCAACGTCAAAGACAATTCGACGCTTTCAGGCACCTCAATATCGCTATTTTGAGCGTAACCGGCGGGCAAGGCAGCCAGTTTGGTTTCAACCTCGCCCCGCGTGGTCGCACCAGCCGCCGCCCCTGAGATAAAGACCGATGTGCCTTCCATGCGCATCGTGCCCGTGTCCAGCTCACCCAGCGCTCCAATGGAGGCAGTGGCCGCCCGCGCCCAATCGGCGTTGGGTTCACCAGATGCAAGGCTCAATCCGTCACTATTTGCGTCAGGATAGGCCGCTTTGATAGCGTCCAACTGGACTGCATCAGGTGCAAACCCTGTGAGCTTCAGACCGCTATCGGTCTTTTCTGCCTCAATGAAATAGACGTCCGCCTTGGGCAAAAGCTGTAACTCGCTATGCACCACGCGACGGCCATCAAGCCCGTCTAGTGTCGCTAGAATTTGGTCCCGCTCCGCTTCATCATGGGCAAAACCAGACACAGTGATGTCACGGCCAGAGACCGTCGTTTGCAAAGCATGACGGGTAGTGCCCGCAAGAGTTTCGGATGCACTTTCGGTAAGATGCGCCTCGATCTCCGCAGCATGGTCAGCGTGACCCCACCATCCCAGTGCTATCAGTCCAAAACCAAAAACCGCCGCTGGCAGAATTTTCCCCATTTTCATCACTCCTCAGTCTTCCCTACCACGCAAGGTGGCTATGCCCGCTAATTCCGGCAATTCACTACAAAAATGTCTAAACCAAAGGGAAAGGCTAAAAAGAAATCAAAAAATAGATAGCAGATCACGACAATATTGGTTTGTTTGACTTCAAACTACAACTACCTATCAAAATTTTTGCGGTTTTGTACGCCCAGTTAACCTTGTCACCAAAGCGTGATTAAATCCCAGCAAACCCCAGATGCCCGGCGGACGCGCCAAGGCGAGAAACTGACGCATCTCGCGACAAACTACGCGCCACCCGCAATCTGACCCGGCTCAAAAGTCCCCCGGTAGCCACGTCATCCATCAAACTTGCCCGAAAATTTTTCGACAACGGCGTCCAATCCACAACGTTTTCGTCGGGATTAACCGACCAGTCCCAATTTAATGTCCCCACACGTTCAAATCCGGCGAAAACGGAAAGAGAGCCGCGCGTCCCGGTGCCCAGAAAGCCTGACGCCCGCAAGTTATCCGAATGACCGTTCTTGATGCATCGCCCTTCGGCGGGCGTACCTTCGCCATCACCATCCAAGCTGCCCGTATCAAGCTGAACGTTGCAGATCGTCAGCGCACTACCGCCAGCTTCGACAACAAATTCGACGAGTGGGATCTTTTTCATGAGCGCAGTCCTTTCTTGGGCCATACTACCTCTTGGGGGAGGTCTTCGGTCTGGTACAACCAAAAGATATGACCACGCTCTCTTTTACTGTGATGCGCATCACAAGTTTAATGGGAAAAAACCGGTGAGCGTGTCATAGCCGGGGCGAAGCAGAATTGACCTATCGTAAAGCTGCACCCATAATGTCGTCATGACAATTCAAGACGGCCAACGGCCTCAAACCAAGAGCATTCTGCTGTCCTCATTGAGCGATGAGGCGCGCGAAAAGCTCTTAGCGCGCGGCCATAAAAAGACCTATAAACGGGGCGTCACAATCTTTGCGCGTGGCCAGACCGGAACCACTATGCTGTTGATCCAATCGGGCCGGGTCGAAATAAGCGTCACAACCATTAACGGACGGAAGTCTATCTTGGAAAATCTCGGACCGGGCGAAATTCTGGGAGAGATCGCGACGTTTGATGGCGGCGAGCGCAGCGCAGATGCTACAGCGGCCAGTGCCGTTGAGGGTCTGGCACTATCGCGCCAAGATGTGGCAGCGTTTTTGGCTGAGTATCCCGATGCAGCCATGAGCATCATTTCCGAACTGTGTTTGCGCATTCGGCTAACCAACGAGATTGTGGAGACCAAAACCAATATTGCGGCCTCCGCCCGGCTGACCCGCTGTTTGTTGCGTCTGGCGGATAAATGGGGGGCCGAGACCAAGGATGGCGACATCAAAATCTCGCAACAGTTTTCACAGGCGGATATCGGCGAGTTCTCTGGCCTCGCCCGAGAAAACGTTAACCGCTACCTGAAGGGCTGGGAATCCGAGGGCATCCTAGGTTTTGAGGGCCGTAATATCGTCATTAAGGATTTCGAAGCGCTGGAGACGATTGCCGATTTATGAAGCCACGCGTTACCGGCTTAAGGTGCGCGCAATCGCGTCCTTCCAACCCGCATAAGCTTTGGCCCGCGTGTCTTCCGCCATGGAAGGCTCAAAGCGCCGCTCCAACATCCAACCCTTGGCGAAACCGGCTTGATCTGGGTAAACGCCTGCCTTCATACCAGCAAGCCAAGCGGCCCCCAGCGCAGTTGTCTCCAACACTTCGGGTCGGTCCACCGGCGCACCGAGCGTGTCAGCCAAGTTCTGCATGGTCCAGTCAGAGCCCGACATGCCACCATCGACACGAAGCACCGCATCTGCACCACCAGCCCAGTCAGCCTTCATGGCCTCGTAAAGATCACGGGTCTGGTAGGCCACGCTCTCCAAAGCGGCGCGCGCAAACTCATTGGGTCCGGAGCCGCGGGTGAGACCAAAAATTGCCCCACGACAATCCGCGTCCCAATAAGGTGCACCAAGGCCGGTGAAGGCAGGCACCAAGTAAAGCGGCTGGGTCGTATCCGCCGCCTCCGCCATGACTTGGGTTTCCTTGGCATCGCCAATCAGGCCAAGCCCATCGCGGAGCCACTGCACAACAGCGCCCGCAATAAAGATCGAACCTTCAAGCGCGTAGGTGGGCTTGCCATCAAGCTGATAGGCAATGGTGGTTAAAAGCCGATTGTCCGAGCGCACCATATCCGCGCCCGTGTTCAACAGCGCAAAGCAACCGGTGCCGTAAGTCGATTTTAGCATGCCCGGCCCAAAGCAGGCCTGCCCCACAGTCGCGGCCTGCTGATCGCCCGCGACGCCTAGGATCGGCACATCCGCGCCAATCAGATCAGCGCCGCAGATACCAAACTCGGCGGCACTGTCCAAAACCTCCGGCAGCATCTCCATCGGAATGTCCAAGAGCCCGCAAATCTCCGTGTCCCATTCGCCTTTACCAATATTGTAAAGCATAGTCCGAGCCGCGTTGGTGGCGTCGGTAACGTGCCGCGCACCACCAGTCATCTTCCAAATCAGATAACTGTCCACAGTACCAAAGATCAGCTTGCCCGCACGGGCCATGTCCCGCGCCCCATCGACGTGATCCAAAATCCACTTCACCTTGGTGCCCGAGAAATATGGATCAAGCAACAAACCGGTCCGCTCGGTCACCGTCGCCTCGTGACCGGCCGCTTTCAGGTCTTGGCAGATGGCTGATGTGCGGCGATCCTGCCAAACAATGGCGTTGTGAATGGGTTCGCCCGTCTCGCGGTTCCAAATGAGCGTCGTCTCTCGTTGGTTGGTGATCCCAATGGCTGCGATTTGAGCCACGTCAATACCGGCAACCGCCTCCCGGCACACTGCAACCGTAGAGTTCCATATGTCGGACGGATCATGTTCCACCCACCCTGAATTTGGGAAATGTTGTGGAAATTCCTGTTGACCGGTGGCTACAATCTTCATTGCGCTGTCAAAGACGATGGCCCGGCTGGATGTCGTTCCCTGATCAATGGCAAGAATATAGGTCATGGCGGCCTCCCCGGTTTTTTCAGTCACTTTAGTCAATCCGCGCGACGCGTCCAGACCATGCCGCTCCTTGGCCGTCCCTATGGAGGCGAAATCTTAACAATCCTCAGAACATTGCTGTAAAAACATGGACTTACCAACCACTTCAAACCTTACCAACTATGCTACTGTGCTAGCACAGTAGTGCCCAAGACGCGCAAAACCCCGCCAGATGCCTGATCACACCTCAAGATTTCAATTATATGTTGCGTCCCTACTCTGGCACTTCCCCCCCGAAGTGTCCTAAAGAGGCGCCAACGCCCACATGGGGTGCCTGTCAGAGATAAAACTAGGAGTATTTTCATGGTCAAAGTTGCCATCAACGGCTTCGGTCGGATCGGGCGTAACGTTCTGCGCGCTATCGTCGAGAGCGGTAGAAAAGACATCGAAGTGGTCGCCATCAACGATTTGGGCCCGGTCGAGACCAACGCCCACCTGCTTCAGTATGACAGTGTCCATGGACGCTTTCCGGCAAACGTCTCCGTTAAGGGTGACGCAATTGATGTGGGCTTCGGTCCGATCAAAGTGACCGCCGAGCGTGACCCCAAAGCCCTGCCTTGGGATGGGGTAGACGTAGCCCTTGAATGTACCGGCATTTTTACGGCACGCGATAAGGCCGCCATGCACCTGGAAAACGGCTCCAAGAAAGTTCTGATCTCCGCCCCCGGTGCAAATGCAGACAAAACCATCGTTTACGGCGTGAACCATGAAACACTCACAGACGCAGACACGGTCGTTTCCAATGCGTCATGTACCACCAACTGCCTCTCACCGGTCGCAAAAGTTCTCAACGATCTGGTCGGCATCGAGAACGGCTACATGACCACAATCCACGCCTATACTGGTGACCAGCCAACACTCGACACCATGCACAAAGATCTCTACCGGGCGCGCGCTGCCGCTTTGTCGATGATCCCGACATCCACCGGCGCTGCCAAAGCGGTGGGTCTTGTTCTGCCGGAGCTGGCTGGAAAACTGCACGGCTCTGCCATTCGCGTACCCACACCGAACGTGTCGGTTGTGGATCTGAAATTCAACGCCTCCCGCGAGACTTCCGAGGAAGAGATCAACGACGCTATCCTCAAAGCCTCCCAGTCCGGTCCCCTTAAAGGCATCTTGGACTATTCTGACAAGCCGCTGGTGTCATGTGACTTCAACCACGACCCACATTCCTCGAACTTTGCCTCCGAGCAAACGAAAGTGATCGATGGCAAGCTGGTGCGGATCCTGACGTGGTATGACAACGAATGGGGTTTTTCCAACCGTATGGCAGATACCGCTGTCTATATGGCCAAAATCTAAACCCAACTCACCGGCGAGACAGAGGCGCTCTTCGAAGGAAGGGCGCCTTTTTTATCCACTCTACGGCGGTCGAAAGATACCCCGCCCTCTCAAAACAGTACCGCGAATACGCGTTTCGCGTGCCACTTAAACACTATAAGCCTGTGCCATGAGCACCTCCGTTTTTCTGATCGTCCTGTTTGCCGCGGCCCTCCACGCCACATGGAATGCGCTCGTAAAAATCGGTCTGGACCGGTTCCGAACGATGCTCATGCTCACCGTCTCTCAAGGTGTAATGGGGCTGGTGATGATTGTCGCCTTCCCACTCCCGGCCGCCGCCGCGTGGCCTTATCTTATAGCAACCGGCCTCGTGCACACAGCCTACAAGCTGTTTCTGGCCGCAGCCTACGAGCATGGCGACCTGAGCCGTGTCTACCCGATCGCACGCGGGGCCGCTCCGATGATGGTTGCGGTTGCAGGCCTAGCCTTTCTGGCCGATCCGGTAACGGCGCTGCAATATGGCGGCATCTTTTTGATCGGTTTGGGGATCATGATGATGGCACGCGGCATCTGGACCGGTGGGGAGGCCCGCAAACTTTTGCCGCTGGCCCTCGCCTCGGCTAGTTGCACAGCGACCTACTCGATTTTGGATGGGGTCGGGGCGCGCCTGTCTTTGACCACTTCGGGCTTCACCGGTTGGATGTTTTTCTTGGACGGCGTGTTTTTTTGTACCTACGCCGTGATCACGAAGGGACAGGTCAGCTTCAAAGCCCCAGCAAAGGCTTGGGCAACAGGCACGCTCGCAGGTGCGCTTTCGCTGGGCTCGTATTGGATCGTGATTTGGGCGATGACCCAAGCCCCCATTCAACTGGTCACAGCCCTGCGCGAAACCTCGGTTTTGTTTGCCACACTTATTGGAGTTATTTGGCTAAGGGAGCGTGCCGACCGTTCAAAGTTAGTCGCAGCGGGCCTAATCATCACGGGCCTGATCGCCATGCGGCTTTAACCAAACAGCCATGCCGTCCAGCGCAAATCGCCCTAAGGCAAAGGCCGCAATTGCTGAACGGCGCCTGCCGAAATCAAATAAATCGTCGTCAAAATCAATCCGCTGGTCCACAAAACGGGAATATCGACAAAATCAAACCATGCGCACATGAACGCGCAAATGGTCCAGAAAATGATCGCCGGAAGATTGATCCAACGCCACCGATCCGTGCGTACGGGATGCACAAACTTGACCGGGAAGAACTGTAGTAACGCCAAAAGCACTACAATGAGCGTCATGATGATCCAATGCGGCTCGGTGGCGAAAAAGACCAAAACCACCATATTCCAACACCCCGGAAAACCAGAGAAAGAGTTATCCGCCGTCTTCATCCGCGTATCGGCAAAATAGATAACCGAGGTGAAAACGATCATCCCCACACAGAACCAACCGGCCCATCCCACAAAAAGACCGCTCACGAAAAGCGCGTAGGCCGGGATGAACACATAGGTTAGATAATCGATGATAAGATCAAGCAAAACACCGTCCCATTGGGGCGCGTATTTCTTGATCTCCACAGCTCTGGCAAGCGGGCCATCTATTCCGTCTACGAAAAATGCCACCACCAGCCACAAGAACATAACCGACCATTTCTCATCGGCAGCAGCCAGCAAAGCTAACATGGCCAAAACCGCGCCAGAGGCGGTGAGAAGATGAACAGCGAAGGCGCGGGCGAACAAATGCATGGCGCGCAGTCATACGCGGAAACTTGCGGCGGGCAAAGACTTAACTTTCTCAACTCGCAGACGAACCTCGCAAACTGCGAAGCACACCGGCCTACCCCGGCAAGGGCCCGCCCGCGGCAGAAATGCAAACGCCAACGCAACCCGCCCCAAAAGAGCCAACCCTAGCCCTGATTTTTCGATTTCCCCTAAATACTCATAGTCCCAAACCTGCTCCCATCAGAGCCACACATGGTTCAGCCTTCCACATCAACCTGCCACTCAACCTCCAAAGCTGCGGCCAGCGATGAAAGCCGTTTCTCCACCATTTCGGCCGCATGAGCGCGGGCCCTGTCCGTCAGGGTCAGGCGCAACACCCCATCCTCCAAAGACAATCGCGACAGGCGCAACAACTTGGGAACTCCTCCCGACATCATCGCCCCCAAACGCATAGCACGGCCCAAAACGGTGGACCGCCTAACGGCCTCCACATCCAGCAGCGAAAGCGCGTTTTCAGCAAGTTGTACTTTATGGGCCAGACGGTAGCGCCCCAGTAAGGCAAAGCCCAAAAACAATCGCTCAGGATGGGTGATGCCCCCCAGATTGGCACGGGTCACACTCTCAAAGCACACCTCGGCACGGTAATCTGGATGAGCCCGCCAGTTCACGTCATGCATAAGGCAGGCAGCACGGATCAGCCGTCGTTCTGATCGCGGTGCTGTGGCGTAAAGCGGTCTGATCCAGCGATACAATGCATCGCCAAAACCCGGAAACCGCGCCGAGGCCGTTTCCATGTGCCGCGCGGCCTCAATCAGCGGATCCAGCTTGCGGATCGCAGTGGTCATATGGGCATAAAGCATGCCCTCGCGCAGCCCATAACTTGACACTGTAACCTCTTTGGGTTGCAGCAGCTCTATCAGCGGCACCAGAACGCGACTGGCCATCGGGGCCAGCACCATGCGCGCGCTAGACACATCTTGGATACCCGACAGCCCTTCTTCGGACTGCGCTCGGACCCAGGCACAGGTCTCCAACACTTGCGCGGGGCTCATTTGGTACTCGTGCAAAACATGAAGCGGATAGTCGCGCCGGGACATATCGATCCGAGACAGCGCCCGCCATGACCCCCCCACCAGATAGAGCCGGTCGCCCGACCCGGGGACTTTCGCCGCAAGTCCCTCAATCACCCGCGCAATATGCGCATCGAGCTCTGCTTCGGGGATGTTTTGCAACGTTAGTGGACCCAGCGGCGAGGTTTCAGCCGCCACGATCTGGCGTTTCCGGATCCGCGCAAGCTCCATGGACGACCCACCAATGTCACAAACCAGACCCTCCGCCTCAGGCCGCCCCAGCAGCACCCCTTGGGCCGACAGCTTCGCTTCCTCCTGCCCGGAAGCGACCTGCACCGGCAGCTTCGTGGTTTGCAGAACTTCGGCAATGAAATCCGGCCCGTCTTCGGCCTCGCGCACCGCCGCTGTGGCGACCGCCGACAAAACGCTGAGTTTCATGTGCTCTGCAAGGGCCACAAAGCGCTGTATCGCAGCAAGGGCAGAGGCGCGGCCCTCCACATGCAACCGTCCCGTCTCTTTGAGGTCGCGGCCAAGGCCACACAGCACTTTTTCGTTGTAAAAATAGGCCGGTGAGCGCGCGGCCCCGTCAAAGACAACCAATCTGACCGAGTTGGACCCCACATCAATTACGCCAACTCGCGCAAGTTTATCTTTGATAGAGCCCAGCCGTGCGGCCGGGGCAAAAGACGGCGCATCTATGAGAAGAACTTCTTGTGAAATCGGTCTTCACCTTCTTGGATTTTCGTGAGGCAGACTGTGACATGTCCCGCGCAAAGGTCAATCCGTCTCACCGGACGCTTTGGTGGAACCGCGACCGAAATACCATGATCAAAAGCCCCGCAACCAATCCCCAAAAAGCCTCCGCCCCCCTGCAATCGCGATGACCAAGGCAGTCAGCAAAAACGTGGTGACCGCTAGAATGCGCGTGGTCCTTAAGGTGAAAGCCCCAAGAATGGTGGCCACAAAGGTGGTCTTAAGGGAGATTCCGGTCACAGCCTCAGTCAGCAGATATCTCTGAGGACAATTTGACCGTTGAAGAAGATTGGACGTCTTCGCAAATCGAACAATGCTCATTTTGTCCATCGCGATATTGCGATGTGAGAGGCGAAGGGATGAGGTGGGGGGCTTTATGTCATCCCTTCGCCCAAAGTGCCAAGCGGTGGGGGTAATGTGTGTGATTGCAAACGCAACCTTAGACTGGTTAAAAACTGATCGTTTGGCACTTATGCTCGACCGCGTGTGTGCGCCCAACATGGGCTGACCTTGGGGGTAAGGATCGCGGCCGGGCTGACGTATAGACAGGTTTAAGGGACGTCGTAAAGAGCAATCGATTGATTGCCCCTCAAGACGTCCAGCTATGGTTCAAAAAAGCCCCACCCATCCGGAGTGTAACCGCGTGCAATTCCGATTTTGGAAATCCGCTCCTCGTGCAGCCAAACGCCGTCTTCTGTCAATGCCACATCTTCGACCGTAACGGTGAAACTCAGCTCCTTAGTCTCCTCATCCTCGTACATCTCGCCGGTATATCCGAACATGGCCAATGCACGCTCCAACGCATCCTGATCGGCCTGAACACCGGGAACCAAAAACACATCAAGGTTCACGATTGTTTTGGGCCCAACAGAAACCCCTTGGTTCTCTGCCAAATGTTTGAGCGTGTCGCATGTCTCCGAGTGCTGGCGCGCAAAATCCCAGTCGCTCACAGCCCCTCCTCCGGGTCAAACGCCGATAGGATCGCGTCAGCATTATCAAGAACCTTTTTTACGCCGCGCGCCGCTTGGCGAATGCGCTGTTCATTTTCCACCAGCCCAATGCGCACATAACCCTCGCCGTATTCGCCAAAACCGATACCCGGCGCAACAGCAACCCCAGCCTCTTTCAGCAGAATTTTCGAGAACCCCATAGAGCCGAGATTGTGGAAACGCTCAGGCACGGGCGCCCATGCAAACATCGTGGCTGGCGGCGCAGGAATATCCCAACCGGCACGCGACATCGCCTCGATCAGAACATCGCGCCGGGACTTGTAGGTCTGGCGTATCTCTTCAATGCAATCCGTCGGACCATTCAGCGCCGAGGCCGCCGCCACCTGGATCGGCGTAAACGCACCATAATCAAGATAGGACTTGATCCGAGCCAACGCTCCAATGAGCCGCTCATTGCCAACCGCGAACCCCATACGCCATCCGGGCATGGAGAACGTTTTCGACAGTGAGGTGAATTCAACAGAGATTTCCTTGGCCCCATCCACCTGCAACAGCGACGGCGGCGGGTTCCCATCATAATACATCTCCGCATAGGCCAGATCAGATAACAGCCAGATGTGATGCTTCTTGGCGAAAGCAACCAGTTCCCGGTAGAAATCCAGATCACACAGCTGGGCGGTCGGATTGGACGGGAAACTCACCACAATAGCGGTCGGCTTAGGCACAGAATGGACCACGGCCCGCTCAAGACTGCGCATGTATTCTTCGGGATCGAAACTACCGTTATAAAGCGTCTGGATATGCCGCAACGTACCGCCGGCGATCATGAAGCCATACGGATGGATCGGATATGACGGGTTGGGCACCAACATCACATCACCCGGTGCGGTAATGGCCATGGCAAGGTTCGCCAGCCCCTCCTTGGAGCCGAGCGTGGCAATAACCTCGGTCTCCTCGTTCAATTTGACCCCGAAGCGGCGCTCATAATAGCCAACTTGCGCGCGTCTCAAACCGGGGATGCCCTTGGAGGCCGAATAGCGGTGCGTACGCGGCTTGCGCACAGTCTCCACCAATTTCTCAACGATATGGGACGGCGTATCCATGTCAGGGTTGCCCATCCCAAAATCAATGATGTCCACACCGGCAGTCCGCGCTTCCGCCTTCAGACGGTTCACTTCTGCAAAAACGTAAGGGGGCAGTCGTTTAATTCGGTAAAACTCTTCGGCCATGGGTCACACCTGTTTGAGAATGGATGAGGATTTGGCGGAAATTCCTCCGGTCTTCAAGCGCTTTAACGCCCCGCCGCAGCCTCAGCCAATCGCTGCCGCTCAGCGGGCGTCAAAACCGGTGGGCCCAAACGGGCGGCACGGGCGCGCAAATCGGCGGCCTGTGCCGCCAGCTTTTGGGTTTCCTCATCCAACGCCGCAGGACGCGCCTCCAAACCGGACGTCACCTCACGCAGCGCCTCGCTGGGCAGCAAGGTCGGCCAAGAGACCGCCTCGGGTGGTGCCGCACTGGTGGGAACATCCGGGGCAAACGAACAACCCGCTATGCAAAACGCGATAACCGGATATGCGCCCAAACCTGCCTTAAATCGTTGTTTCAAATTTCACAGAGCCTTATGTGGAGTTGCCTCAAGGGGCACAGATAATCTACGGTAGTTTCAGGTAAGTTCAAACGGATACTCCACAACACTTACCGCTCAGGAGAGACAATGGCCTTGAAGACTGAAAAAGCGGAGATTGACGGCATTCAGGACGTCGAAGCGTTCACCGCCAACATGGTGCAACTGGCCGATATCAGCCAGCAAATATGGCAGCTTTATTCAGAAACCCACACCCCGGACGAAACCGCGCCAGAGCCCGACCCGATGAACCTTGCTCCCGCATTTGCCAGCCTGACCCAAATGATGGTGCAAAATCCAGAAGCCATGATGAAAGCATCCATGGACTATTGGAGCGGCCAGATGGCGATTTGGTCGTCGGCGACAACAAAAATGCTGGGCGGTGAAGACACATCGGACAACCTTCCCAACCTGACCGAGGGCGGCAGGCGCTTTTCCCATCCGCAATGGTCTGAAAACGCCCTGTTCGAATATGTCAAAAAATCCTATCTGCTGACCTCGCAATGGACCCAAAAGCTGGTCGAAGACAATGACCGCGACCTCGGCCTGATGGAGCGCAAAAAGGTCGAATTTGCCACCCGCAATTTCCTAGAAGCGATGAACCCCGCCAACTTCTTCGCCCTGAACCCCGAAGTGATCGAAGCGACCGTAGACCAAAACGGCGAAAACCTCGTGCGCGGGGCGCAAATGATGCTGGAGGACATGAAGCGCGGCAAGGGCGAGCTGCTCATTCGGCAAACCGACATGTCGGGTTTTGAGGTTGGCCGCAACATGGCCCTGTCCGAGGGTAAGGTGATCTGGCAAAATGACATTCTCCAACTGATCCAATACGCCCCCACGACCGCCAAAGTCCACGACACCCCGCTTTTGTTCATCCCACCGTGGATCAACAAATATTACGTGCTCGATCTCAATGAGAAAAAATCAATGATGAAATGGCTGGTGGCGCAAGGCCACACGGTCTTCATGATCTCTTGGGTCAACCCCGACGAACGCCACAAGGATCACACTTGGGAAAGCTACCTGTTTGACGGCGCATTGGCAGCGATCGACAAGGTGCTGGAGGAGACCGGCACAAAATCTGTCAATCTGGCCAGCTACTGTATTGGCGGGACATTAACGGGCACTTTGATGGCCCATTTGGGCGGTAAAGGCGACCGCCGGGTCAAGTCGGCAACATTCTTCACAGCCCAGCTAGACTTTGAAGATGCCGGTGAGTTGCAGGTGTTCGTGGACGAGCAGACCGTGCAGCTTGTGGACAGCCAAATGGACAAAGGGTACCTGCCCGCACAAACCATGGCAAAAGCCTTTAACATGTTGAGATCAAACGATCTTATTTGGTCTTATGTGGTCAACAACTATATGTTGGGCAAAGAGCCCTTCCCGTTTGATCTGCTCTATTGGAACTCCGATAGCACGGCCATGCCCGCTAAGGTTCATCACAGCTATTTGGAGAGCTTTTATCTCAACAATGCTTTTGCGAAGGGCGCGTTCACCGTGAAAGATGCGCCCGTGCTGCTCAGCGATATTGAGGGACCGGTCTACCATATTGCCACCGTCGAGGATCACATTGCGCCAGCCGTCTCAGTTTATCGCGGCGCGCGGCAAATGACCTCGGCGGATGTGACATTTGTCCTGTCTGGCTCCGGTCATATTGCGGGCGTGGTCAATCCACCGAGCTTGGAGAAATACCAATATTGGGTCAATACCGATCTGTCTCCCGATAGCTTGGAGGACTGGAAAGATCGGGCCGAAATGACGCCCGGATCATGGTGGCCTCATTGGGACGGCTGGCTCGCGAGCCATTCCACCAAGAAGGTCAAAGGACGGCAACCAGGCGCAAAACTTGGCCAGATCGAAGACGCGCCGGGCTCTTACGTCAAAGCGCGTTTTGACGCCTGAGTTTAAGCCGCCCCAGCCATTTTGTGGTTCCATGCGCGAAGGCTTTCGATCGACACAAAGTGGTGCGGACCTGCCCGTCCACGAATAACCTGGAACGACGCCGCTGGATGGCCAAGGTCGCTAAGCACCAAATCGGCAGCTTGAAACCGACCAGACGAGGTGTAAAGCCCCGGCGTTGCAATGACATTGAGCCCAAGGTTGCGCGCGGCTTCCGTACCCGGCTCCAACGCCTCAATCGCAAATGTATCCTCTGCCGAGACCCCCAGCCGTTTTAGAGTTTGCTGGTATATCGCAGTCATATTACTGCGCGGATTGGAACCGGGATCGATATCTTGCAAAGTGGTGACCGCGTCAAATTTTGATAACGCCCCAATGCCAAAATGATTTTGGAGCACACATTCGAAGTCCCGGCGTTCAGTCAGCCCGACAATGGCCAGTTTGACGCCCTGAAATCCAGCCTCGTCAATCAGCCGGGAGACCCCCGGACGCAAAGTGGCTGCACCCGCCTCGATCATACTCAGATAATGCTCGTTCTTGCGTTCTATAATGGATTTCAAAAACCCGCCATTTTCGAGCTTGAAAGCATCCTCAGGACGGTAATGCTGCACAAACATCAAGATTTTCGCCTGCGAGGTGAGCGCGTTGATCAGTCGGGAAAAGACAGCTTGGCTCCATTGCCAGCCCAGATCGAAGTCCAGAAAAGCAAGATTGAAAGCTCTCCGGTGAAGCTCGTCAGTCTCGGAAATCGTGCCATCGGCATTAAAGATCAGCGCAGCAGGAAACATAAACAACCCTTCGTTATTCGAATCAAACACTCGCGGATTAGATGCTGCGCATTTTTGGTAAACGAATGGTAACGAAGTGGGACGGCATCCGCACAAAACACATGCGGCCACCGTTAAGTTGCTTTAAAAGCAGAATGTTAACAGTGGCTTCCCAGAGCATTAAAGCGTTTTGCTTTAAACTTGAGACATATGACATCACCTAACGCGTTGAAACTTTGATCTCAGATAGCTTTAGGTGATGCCGAGTTTAAAGCGGAACGCTCTAATGTGCATGACCAATCTAGGAGCAGCTGCCCGCACGAGCGAAATTCATTGCCCGTGCGCAGTCGTTTCTGCCCAGATCACGCGATCTGTATATCAACCATAAATCGGAAAACGGTGACACAGAGCGGTCGCGCGGGCTTTCACATCTGCCTCGACCGCGGCATTGCCCTCTTCACCATTCGCGGCCAGCCCGTTTACAACTTCCAAGATCATCTCGCCGACCTCCACGAACTCCGCAGCGCCAAATCCGCGCGTGGTCCCGGCCGGCGTGCCCAATCGCACACCCGATGTGACCATCGGCTTTTCAGGGTCAAACGGGATACCGTTCTTGTTACAAGTGATATGGGCGCGGCCAAGCGATTTTTCCGTCGCATTGCCCTTCACACCTTTGGGGCGCAAATCCACCAACATCACATGCGTGTCAGTACCGCCGGTCACAATGTCCAAACCACCCTTCATCAGAGTTTCAGCCAAGGTTTGAGCATTCTTGATGACCTGCCCTTGATAAGTTTTGAATTCCGGACGCAGCGCTTCACCAAAAGCAACCGCTTTACCGGCAATCACATGCATCAACGGCCCGCCTTGGATGCCCGGGAAAATGGCAGAGTTAAACTTCTTGGCCAAAGCCTCGTCGTTGGTCAGGATCATACCGCCACGGGGACCACGCAAAGTCTTGTGGGTGGTGGTGGTGGCCACATGGGCATGCGGAAACGGACTTGGATGCACGCCTGCGGCCACAAGGCCTGCGAAATGAGCCATATCGACCATCAGATATGCACCAACCTCATCAGCAATCTCGCGGAATTTAGCAAAGTCGATCTGGCGGGGCACAGCGGAACCACCGGCAATGATCAACTGCGGCTTGTGCGTGCGCGCAAGCTCGGCCACTTGGTCGTAATCCAGCAGGTTGTCTTGTTTGCGCACACCATAGTGAATTGCATTGAACCATTTGCCCGACTGGTTGGGTTTGGCCCCATGGGTCAAGTGCCCACCAGAGGCCAGATCCATACCAAGGATCGTATCACCGGGCTTGATCAGCGCGGTAAACACGCCTTGATTTGCCTGAGATCCGGAATTTGGTTGCACATTGGCATAAGCGACGCCGAAAAGCTCCTTGGCGCGCTCAATGGCCAATTCTTCAGCAACATCAACCCACTGGCACCCGCCATAGTAGCGACGGCCCGGATACCCTTCGGCATATTTGTTGGTCATGACGGAGCCTTGCGCTTCCATCACAGCTTGCGACACAATGTTCTCGGACGCGATCAATTCAATCTCGTCGCGCTGGCGAGCAAGCTCACCGGTGATGGAGGCAAAAAGCTCCGGGTCGCGAGAAGAAAGCGTTTCGGTGAAAAACCCGGGATCGCGGGAAATGCTGTTCATGGCGGTCTCCTGTAAGATGGTTGCGCTCGTTATGAGCAGATGCGCGCAAACTTCAAGCCAGAACTGAAGCCCTGCGACGTCACGGCGTGCCTTCACGATCCGGCCTTGTCTTTGCACGTTGTTTTGGGTGTAACTTGGGGCCTTAGTTTCACGGAGTCGCGAGCTGTGGTCGAATTTAAGAATATTTGTTTCCGCGCCAGCGGCTCTCCCGCAGCACAGGCCAGCTTTCGTGCAATGGAGCGGCGCTATGGCAACGTTTTATCGGGCGATGCAGATGTGATCGTGGCTTTGGGCGGCGACGGCTTTATGCTGACCACGCTGCATGACACCCAAGAGCTCAACGTGCCGGTCTATGGAATGCACCGGGGCACGGTCGGCTTTTTGATGAACGATTTCTCCGAAGAAGGCCTGTTAGAGAGGTTGGCCTGCGCCGAAGAAACCGTGACCAACCCTTTGCGGATGCGCGCGACCCGGCCCGACGGCTATATTGAAGAAGCGCTGGCGATCAACGAAGTGTCCCTGCTGCGCGCGGGGCCGCAAGCGGCGAAATTGAAAATTTCGGTCGATGGTAAGGAGCGGTTGGGACAACTGGTTTGCGACGGCGCGCTGGTGGCGACCCCGGCAGGCTCCACCGCTTATAATTACTCGGCCCACGGGCCTATCTTGCCCATTGGCGCAGATGTGCTGGCTCTGACCGCTATGGCGGCATTCAGGCCACGCCGGTGGCGCGGGGCTTTGTTGCCAAAGACCGCAAGAGTGGAATTTGAGGTGATTGAACACGAGAAGCGCCCAGTTTCAGCGGTCGCCGACAGCCAAGAGGTCCGTTTGGTGCAAAAGGTCGAAATCAGCATCGAGGACAGCATCAACCACAGATTATTGTTTGATCCCGGACACGGGCTTGAAGAACGGCTCATTCGTGAACAATTTGCATAGAGCGCTGTTGTAGTATGGGACAACAGGTTAAGTCATGTAACTCAGTTAACTGAGTTAACCGAACAGAGAGTAGAGAGATTGGCCTTAAGCGTTGGACAACAGTTTCGGTATTGGGGGATCGGCTTTGTCGCGCTCATGCTGGTGTTCTATTTCCTTGGAAGTGCGCTGACACCCTTTTTGGTTGGTGCGGGCCTTGCGTATATTCTCGATCCCATGGCCGACAGGCTTGAAAAATGGGGCGCATCGCGGGCCGCGGCAACAGGAATTATTACCTTTCTGGCCCTGATCGCGTTTTTGCTGGTTGTGTTGATCTTGGTGCCCTTTATCGCCGACCAAGCCCAATCTTTGGCCAAAGCGGCACCGGGCATCGTCGAGACATTCCGGCTCTGGCTGGTGGAACGTTTCCCCGACGCCATTCAAGAAGGCACTGCATTTAACGACGCGATCATGCAAATTCAGGCCAAGGTGCAAGAAAGCGGGCTGGCCCTTCTCAATACGGTTTTGACCTCCACGCTCAAGCTGTTTGATTTCGTTATTCTGGTCGTCGTTTCGCCAGTTGTCGCGTTCTATCTGCTGCTTGATTGGGACAATATGGTCGCAAAAATTGACAGCTGGGTGCCGCGCGACCACATCGAGACCGTGCGCGAACTAGCGCGTCAGATGGATACGGCTATGGCCGCGTTCATGCGTGGGCAGATCACCGTCATGGGCTTTCTGGGCACGTTTTATGCCGCCGGTCTGATGCTCATCGGACTGGAATTTGGCGCGTTCGTGGGGCTTTTTGCCGGGCTCATTTCCTTCATTCCATATGTGGGTTCCATCGTCGGCGGAGCTTTGGCTCTCGGCTTGGCGATCTTCCAGTTTTGGGGAGAGTGGCATTGGATCGCAGCCGTGGCTGCCGTTTTTGCCGCCGGCCAGTTCATTGAGGGCAACATCCTGACGCCCAAGCTGGTGGGCAGCTCTGTGGGCCTCCATCCGGTCTGGTTGATGTTTGCCCTGTCTGCCTTTGGCGTGATGTTCGGCTTTTTCGGCCTTCTAATCGCGGTTCCGGCAGCAGCAGCCATCGGCGTCTTGGCCCGGTTCGCTTTGCGCGAATATCTTGACGGCCGACTTTACACCGGACTGAAAGGCAAAGCGCCACCCAAGCCCAAAAGCGATGCACCATGACCGCCCATCAGTTGGTGATGGACTTGGCCGTGCGCACCGCCCGCGGGCGCGACAGCTTTTTTGTGGCCCCTCCCAATGCGCTTGCTCTCCAGAAAATCGATAACTGGCAGGCTTGGGCAGGGGGCAAATTGGCGCTGACCGGACCAGAAGGATCGGGCAAAAGCCATCTGGTGGCGGTGTGGGCCGAACTTTCCGGCGCCCATATTATTGAAGCCTCCGACATCCGGGACGGCGCCCAATTGACCGGACCTGTTGCCGTTGAAAATGTTGACCGTATCGCCGGAAACGCGTCCGCCGAAGAAGCGCTCTTTCACCTGCACAACAGGGTGCTGGGCGCATCGGGCGCACTTTTAATGTCTGGCCGGGAAACCCCGGACCTCTGGCCCATTGCCCTGCCCGATCTGAAATCGCGCATTCTGGCCGCGGATATCGCCCGGCTTGGACCTCCAGATGACGCGCTGTTGGCCGCAGTTTTGGTAAAGATCTTTGATGACCGGCAATTGCACGTAAGCCCAGATGTGATTAAGTTCATCATAACCCGGACAGATCGGTCCTTCGCCGAGGCGGAGCGTGTCGTCGCTCGGCTTGACCGTGCATCCATCCGGGAACGTAAAAAGATCAGCTTGCGGTTTGCCGCATCGGTTCTGAAAGAAACGACCTAAGCCCCGGCTAAAATGGGCGTCAGGTGTCACAAATTGGTTGCGGAAATGCTCGATAAAACGGCCATGATAGAAGGGGATTTTTGGCATCATCCTGTGCCCAAAGTGGATGCTTTGGAGACATCGGATTTGAGCGATCGGAGGCGGTTTTTCAACCGCGAAATATCTTGGCTACAGTTCGATCTTCGTGTGCTCGATGAGGCGGCAAACCCCGAGGTTCCACTTTTGGAACGGTTGCGGTTTTTGGGTATCTCCGGCAGCAATCTTGATGAGTTTTTCTCGGTCCGGGTGGCAGCCTTGCAATCATTGGTGCGCCACGGCGTTACCAAACATTCGGTGGATGGGCTCACCCCGCAAGAACAACTCGACCGCATATCTCAAGTGGTTGAGCAAGTCTTGGACCGCCAACAGGCGGTGTGGCGCGATATCGTGTCTGAACTGGCCAAAGAGCAAATAGAGATACTGTCTCTGGCGGAGCTGAAAAAACGCGAAATGGACAAGATCGAAGAGATGTTCATGGAGCAGATATTCCCGGTTCTTACCCCCATTGCCATCGACCCGGCCCATCCATTTCCGTTTATTCCCAACGGCGAGTTCGCGCTCGCACTTGAGTTGGAGCGCCCAAGTGACGGCCGTCTCTTGGAGGCACTTTTGCCCGTGCCCCACCAACTGCCGCGGTTCATTCGGCTGGATGATACCGCCAAGGGAAAGGTGCGGTTTTTGCCTTTGGAAGCGCTGATGGAGCTTTTTGTCCCGCGCATTTTTCCCGGCTATGAGATCAAATCAGCCTGCTCGTTTCGCATTTTGCGCGACAGCGATCTGGAGGTCGAGGAAGAGGCCGAAGATCTGGTCCGCGAGTTTGAAACGGCCTTGAAACGACGGCGTCGCGGTGTCGTGATCCGGCTGGAATTCTCATCAGGTGCAGGCACCGGAATTCGCGACAAAATCTTTGAGGAGTTGGAAGCAGAAAGCTCAGAGATTGTCACCGTTGACGGCTTGATCGGTATGGCCGATGTATCGGAAATTTCCGTGCAGGAGCGTAGCGATCTTCTGTTTCCGACTTACCGCCCCCGTGTGCCCGAACGGGTTCTCGATCACGAGGGAGATATCTTTGCGGCCATCCGACACAAAGACATGTTGCTGCATCACCCCTATGAAACATTTGACACGGTCGTGCAGTTCTTGACCCAAGCGGCCCGCGACCCGGATGTTCTGGCGATCAAGCAGACCCTGTACCGAACCTCCAACCAATCCTCCATCGTGTCAGCCTTGTGCGAGGCGGCTGAGGGCGGCAAGTCTGTAACAGCCCTGGTAGAGCTGAAAGCCCGGTTTGATGAAGCCGCAAATATTCGCCAGTCGCGACGGCTAGAGCGGGCAGGCGCGCAGGTGATATATGGGTTTGTGGATTGGAAAACCCATGCCAAAATCTCTACCGTAGTGCGCCGCGAGAGCGACAAACTGCGGACCTACACCCATTTTGGCACCGGCAACTACCATCCAATCACGGCCAATTTTTATACGGATCTCTCGCTGTTTACATGTGACCCGGCTTTGGGACGGGATGCGACCAAGATCTTCAATTATGTGTCTGGTTACGCCCATCCCAGCGATCTGGAAAATCTGGCCGTCGCACCATTGACGATGAAAAGCCGTTTGATCGAGCTGATGGACGCAGAAGCTGAACACGCCCGGGCAGGGCGACCTGCGCGAATTTGGGCCAAGATGAACGCGCTGATCGAGCCCGATATAATCGACGCGCTCTACCGCGCCTCGCAGGCAGGCGTCCAGATCGATCTGGTGGTGCGCTCCATTTGCGGGCTACGTCCGGGCATCAAGGGATTGTCTGAAAACATTCGGGTGAAATCGGTGGTTGGACGGTTTTTGGAACATGCTCGCGTGGTGTGTTTTGGCAATGGCCACGGCTTGCCGTCGCAGGATGCGCGGGTGTTTATCTCCTCGGCGGACTGGATGGGGCGGAATTTGAACCGCCGGGTGGAAACCTTGGTAGAGATCACCAACCCCACGGTCCATGCCCAGATTATCGATCAGGTGATGTATGCCAATTTGAGCGATCAGGCGCAAAGCTGGGTGCTGCAAACAGATGGGTGCTATTTGCGGCACAATGCCGTTGGTGATCAACAGCCCTTCAACTGCCACAGCTTCTTTATGGAAACGCCATCATTGAGCGGGCGTGGCCAAGCGGGGCGCGATGGCGAACGGCGCTTGAAAAGCTAGCTTAGGGCCGCAATCTCCCAACATGTTTATCGATAAACGATTTGCCGAATCTGGCTCTAAATATTTGTTTTTTATTGAAAAACCAACTCTACTCAACTAGTTGAGTAAATTCGTAAATCGGTTAAACACCCCAGCACTCACAACACTTTCTTCGGCCCAAGACTTCAGTTGTCGATTGCACCTAAAGCGGCACTCCACTAAAGGCATTTTATCTTTCATTTTGAGGACTTCGCTTATGGCCGATCCCATTCGTATTGCACTTGCTGGACTTGGGACCGTTGGCACTGGTGTCGTCAAAATGGTGCAAACCCACGCCCAAATGCTGACGGCCCGTGCCGGTCGCGCCATAGAGATCACCGCCGTATCTGCACGCTCGCGCTCGAAAGACCGCGGCGTCGATCTCAGCGGATATGTCTGGGAGGATGATCCGGTTGCCCTCGCCCGCCGCGACGATGTGGATATCCTGATCGAGGTGATGGGCGGCGAGGACGGTCCAGCCAAGGCCGCCGTTGAGACTGCTTTAAAAAACGGCAAACATGTCATCACCGCCAACAAAGCAATGCTGGCCCATCACGGGCAGGCTCTGGCAGAACTGGCCGAAGCCAATGGGGCCGCACTTCGCTTCGAGGCCGCTGTTGCCGGCGGCATCCCTTGCGTCAAAGCGCTGACCGAAGGGCTTGCAGGCAATCAAATCACCCGTGTCATGGGCGTGATGAACGGCACGTGCAACTATATCCTGACCCAAATGGAAGACACGGGCGCTGATTATGCGGACGTGCTGAAAGACGCCCAAGAGCTGGGCTATGCGGAAGCGGACCCAGCTTTTGACGTGGGTGGCATCGACGCGGCACATAAGCTGGCGCTCCTGAGCGCCACGGCGTTTGGAACTCGCGTTGACTTTGCAGGTGTGAAAACCGAAGGCATCGACAAAATCACTTTGACCGATATTCAGCACGCCGCCCATATGGGGTACGCAGTCAAACTGCTTGGTGTCGCGCGGATGAACGAAGATGGGTTAGAACAACGCATGCAGCCCTGCCTGGTTCCCCATTCCTCCCCTTTGGGCCAGCTCGACGGCGTAACCAACATGGTGGTGTTTGAGGGCGATTTTGTCGGACAATGCGTCTTTTCCGGCCCCGGTGCGGGCGAAGGGGCCACCGCCTCGGCGATTATGGGCGATGTTATGGATATCGCACGCGGACTGAACATTCCGGCCTTTGGGGTGCCTGCAACCGACCTCGAAGCCGCCGACCTCTCAGCAAGCGGGGCCACTGCGGCATATTACTTGCGCCTGACTTTGGCAGATCGGCCTGGTACATTCGCTGAGGCCGCCCGCATTTTGGGCGAACATGACATCTCCATCGACCGCATGCGCCAATACGATCATGCCGCCGTTGAGGCCCCCGTAACCATCGTGACCCACGCGGCTGTGCCAGAGCACCTGCACAGAGCCCTTGCAGCCATCGACGCCTCCGAGGTATCTTTGGCCACTCCGGTCGCACTCAGGATCGAAGCCCTCTAAGGAGCGCTATCATGGCCTACAAACCCGACGGGCATACAGATGTGTCAGCCTATATGATGGTCGACGACGCCGAAGAGATGTTGGTGTTTCTAGAGACCACATTCGGCGCCAAACGGCTTCGCAACATCCAAAAAGCCAATAGCAAAGGCCGCCATGCGGAAGCGCGCATCGGCGATAGTGTGGTCATGATCGGCGAAGGCTTTGGCGCGCAGCCGACCAATATCCATGTTTATGTGCCAGATGTGGACGCGGTTTACGCAACGGCGCTCAAGGCCGGTGCCACCTCCGTGCAGGCTCCATTTCAGGACGATGATCCCGACAAACGTGGCGGCGTCATCGGCCCCTCAGGCATCACATGGTGGTTTGCCACCCAGCAATAAGCCCCAGCGGGACCGGATGTGCAACACATGCTGTCCAAATCCACTGATACGAAACCATCACTTGCCCCAGACCAGTTTGATCCCATAAAACGCGATCAAACAACATTGTGTAGCGAGGGACCGTTATGTCTGACGAGATTTTTTCCGACCGTATGCTATCTTTGGGCCTCGCCCGCGTGTCGGAGGCAGCCGCCATTGCATCTGCCAAACTGATCGGCTCCGGCGATGAGAAGGCCGCCGATCAGGCCGCGGTGGATGCGATGCGCACCCAGCTCAACATGCTCGACATTGACGGGACCATCGTGATCGGTGAGGGCGAGCGCGATGAAGCGCCCATGCTTTACATCGGTGAAAAAGTCGGATCAGGCTCAGGGCCCGGCGTGGACATCGCCCTTGATCCGCTGGAAGGTACCACACTGACGGCCAAAGATATGCCAAATGCATTGGCAGTGATCGCGATGGGGCCAAAGGGCTCCATGCTGCACGCGCCTGATGTTTATATGGACAAGCTGGCCATCGGGCCGGGCTTTGCGCCCGATCTGGTGACCCTTGACATGTCCCCCACCGAACGGATCGAAAAACTGGCGGCAGCCAAAGGCTGCGCCCCGGCGGGTATTATGGTTTGCGTGCTGGAACGCGAGCGCCACGAAGATCTGGTCAAAGAGCTGCGCGCAACAGGTGCCCGCATCCGCCTGATCACCGATGGTGATGTGGCCGGTGTGATCCACTGTACGGACCCGGCCAAAACCGGCATCGACATTTATATGGGCTCCGGCGGAGCCCCCGAAGGCGTCTTGGCTGCTGCTGCCTTGAAATGCTTGGGCGGACAAATTCAGGGCCGTTTGACCTTCCGCAATGATGATGAGCGTGGCCGCGCCGCCAAAGCAGGCATCACCGATCTTGATCAAATTTACCGCCTTGACGATCTGGTGCGCAATGATGTGATCTTTGCCGCAACCGGCGTCACGGACGGCTCGATTGTGAAAGGCGCGCAGCGCGATGGCGATTATCTTGAGACCGAGACCATCCTGATGCGTTCCAAGACCGGATCAGTGCGCCGCCTCAGCTACCGCCAGAATAATCTCTGATGGTCAGAAAAGTAGGGTTCGGCAACAGCGACGCCGAGCCCACAGCGCAGCCCAAGAAATCCATCGCAGATCAAGCGATGGACCGGTTTCGGGCCCGCGCCAAAGTCAAAGCCGCCCGCGATGCACAGCGCAAGGCCGAAACCCGCGGCAAAGCGGGTCGGGTCATTTTCCTGATCATTTGGCTGATTATCTGGATTGCCATCAGCGGCTCGGTGATTTTCAACTTTGCCAGTGGCGGACTGAACGCCAGCATTGTTCCGCTGGTAATTTGGACAGCCGCATCAGTCTTTGTGGTGTCCAAAGTGCTCAAGAAAATTATCGGCATATTGCGGGGTGATCGCAGCCCCGGTGACCGACCTGACAATTTTTAGGGCCGCAACACGGTTATTGGCCAACAGGCTGAGAACTCGCCACCTTCGATGCCAAATCCAAATTAAGTAGCGCAATCAATGCATTGCTCAAATTCGGTGACTTTTTCATAAGCTTGCGCAGGTCGTCATGGGCCCAAACCACATAACGACTTCCCGGCTGGACGGTAACCGTGGCCGTGGCCGGCACACCTCTTAAAAATGCCACCTCACCAATGAAATGCCCTACAGGCACATCTGAGCTGACACCGCGTTTGGAAATCACGGATTGCCCCTCATACACAAAATAAAACTTGTCCAAAGCCGCGCCCTCAACGCAAAGGGTTTGCGCCTCATCAACAACCACAAGCTGTCCCCTCTTCATGATCCGGCGGAACTGTCCCGGGCTTAGGTTTTTGAAGAAAGAATAAAGAACCGCCGTGTCTCCGCCCATAGCGAAGGTGGTGCGCTCCCAGATCACCACAACAATCATGACCGCATTGACCAAGCCAAGGATCGTGCTGGTCACGATAGCGTCCCAAAGCGGCGCGTCCGTCGCCGTATAATAATAGACAATATAGAAGATGGTACCGATCAACAGCAATCCACGTAGCCACAACTCGTCCCGGAACAACAGGCCTAGGACGTAAAACGCGAGTGCGGCGTAAACGAACACCTCGGCAGACAAAAGAAACGACGACACAGGGGCTAACCTCTTAGATTTTGTCGAAACTGCGGGTATTCCATACCTGCTGTCAAACCCATTTGCGACATTGCGCAAGATTGCAGTTCCTAGATTTCAGTGTCACACAAACCCTGTACAGTTTTTCATAGGATGGTCAGGTCGCATGGCGACATTTTTGGGTGTAGAGGCTTCATTGACCGGCCGCCGTTGGGTCGGTCCAGACGGCGCGCAGGATCGGGCCGCACTTGGCCTCTCGCAGCAGGCCAATATAGCACCTCTTCTGGCGGCAGTTTTGGCCCGTCTCGGCGTCGAGGCGGAAGAGGTCGCAAGCTATCTGACCCCCACATTGCGCGAACTGATGCCCGATCCCTCGACGCTTTTGGACATGGACCGGGCCGCATCGATTTTCTGGGATGCGGTGAAGGCCAAGAAGAAAATAGCGATATTTGCCGATTATGATGTGGATGGCGGTGCGTCAGCCGCCCTGTTGATCTCATGGCTCGGCTCATTGGGCTTGAACGCGACGCTTTATGTGCCGGACCGGATTGATGAGGGATACGGGCCCAACGATGCGGCGATGACCGCTCTGGGTGCAGCGCATGATCTGGTGGTTTGCGTGGATTGCGGCACCCTGTCTCACGAGCCGATCAAAGCGGCCAATGATGCAGGTGCGACCGTGATCGTTCTGGATCACCATCTGGGCGGAGAAACCTTGCCACCTGCAGCCGCTGTGGTGAACCCAAATCGTCAGGACGAGGACACGCCGCTCACCTATCTCTGCGCCGCCGGTGTCGTTTTTATGATGTTGGTGGCAGTGAACCGTATGATGCGCCACGAGGGGCAAACCGGCCCGGACCTGACCGCCCTTCTTGATCTCGTCGCCTTGGCCACGGTGGCTGATGTCGCTCCCCTGCAAGGGTTGAACCGCGCCTTTGTACGCCAAGGGCTGACCATCATGAGCAGACGGGCACGCGTCGGTCTGACCGCACTGGCGGATGTAGCCAAGGTCACGTCCGCACCCAGCACCTACCATCTGGGTTATCTTTTAGGGCCGCGCATTAATGCAGGCGGGCGTATCGGCAAGGCTGATCTTGGGGCGCGACTTTTGGCGACCACCTCCCCGCACGAGGCCGCAGCCCTCGCCGAGCAGTTGGATGGGTTGAACCGCGAGCGCCGTGACATAGAGGCCCGCGTCTTGGATGAGGCGATGATGCAGGCCCAAGAGCGCGGGTTTGACGCGCCATTGGTGTGGGCAGCGGCTCCGGGATGGCATCCCGGCGTGGTCGGGATCGTCGCATCCCGGCTCAAAGACGCCTCCAACCGCCCGGCGATCGTGATCGGGCTCGATGGCGGTTTGGGCAAAGGCTCGGGCAGGTCCATCTCCGGTATTGATCTGGGCGCCGCTATTGCGACCGCCACGCGCGAAGGGCTGTTGGACAAAGGCGGCGGTCACAAGATGGCCGCAGGGCTGACGGTCGCGGAGGCAAACTTGCACACCGCGATGGCACGCATTGCCGATCTGTTGGACAAACAGGGGGCCACCCAGTTGGGTCCGCGTGATCTGCGCATTGACGGCGCACTTGATCCCCAAGGTGCCACGGTCGAGCTGATCAATGACCTAGAGACCGCAGGCCCGTTCGGCGCTGGCGCCTCAGGTCCAAGGGTAGCGTTTCCGGCTCAGACCATCGCATTTGCAAAACCGGTCGGGGATGGCCATCTGTCGCTCACATTGTCAGGGGCCGGTCAGCGCGTCAAAGCCATCGCTTTTGGCGCGTTCAAGACAGATCTGGGCCCAACGCTAGAACAGCACAAGGGCGCACCATTTCATTTGGCAGGACGGTTAGAGGTCGATGATTGGGGCGGCCAGCAAAAACCCAAACTCTATTTGGAAGACGCAGCCCCCGTGACCGGATAACAGCGATGCTGGGCCACCGATCCCGCCCGACAAAAGTTTGCGGCTAATCGAGGGACGGGACCGATGGTTTAGTCTAAGCTCAAAAGCGGCGAAACGCTCTGCTTTCAAACCTTCCGCTCTACGCACACACCACGCAGAAACAGAACGGCATCTGAAGCACACCCCTCGCAAGGTCTCTCAGCGCCAACGTCTTTCTCCTAAAAGGCGAGTTATAAAGCAAGGTATCAACTTCGATATGTGCAAATTTCACACACATAAAGTCTCAAAAATCAATCAATCCGTTGTATAACGCCATAGCCAACGCCTGTTCGCGGGTGGATGCACCTAGCTTCTGACGGGCGCTCAAAAGGTGCTTGCGAACCGTTACTTCCGCCAAACCGCAACGCTCTGCAATCCGGTCATTTTTTAACCCCAGAGCAAGGTAATGTAACAGCTCCCGCTCGCGCTCCGTCAGCACCGCTTTTCGCGGCCACATCACGCCAAAACTAATCTCATCGCGCGGCGTAGTGATCCGCGTCGCAAAAACATCTGCCAAAATCCGCGCCTTGGCGACCATCTCCGGCGTCTCAGAGGTATTGGAGTTTGCCATCAACCCAAATGTGACCAAGCGCCAGACCGACTGCGAGGGCCAGTTGAACGGAATACCGCGAAAGCGCCCGAAGCCAAACCGCCGCGCATCTTGGCGAAACCGCGTCAACTCGGGCTTATCAGACGGGCTGGCCGGCTCGTCACAATCCAAGACAAGATGGTCGTTGGACTGCTTCATATGTTTGATCAGCGGATCGTGCTGGAAATAATCCCGCTCCAGATAAAGCTGCACCCAGGCTTCGCTCATGGTTGTGCGGACCCAAAGCGGACTGTCATCATACTTAGAGACCGCAGCCATCGTCAGAACAGGGTAGCCGATTTGCGATGCCAGCCGAACGGCGGTCAACCAGTGGCTATCTTTCACATCATCGTCCAAGAACTGATCCTGCACGACAGAATAAAAATCTGTCAACTGTGCTAGGTCTCCCCCAGACATAGCCACCCCGTTGCCGCCCATTTTAGTTAAGTTCTCCATTTAAACGCATTCTTTAGCGGAGATCTTTCACGTCAAACGCTAATTAATGGATAAAAGCTATCCGAATTCTTTAAGGCTCAATAGTATCGATATTGATAGGGGTAGAGCCGGGGCAACCAAAAGTCGCGAAAAGGTTGTATTGATTAGAAAAATATCAAAACACCCCTTGCGCCGGGAAGGGGGGGTGAGTAAACACCCTCACGGTCCGGTATGCGCCCTTCGTCTAGTGGTCTAGGACGCCGCCCTTTCACGGCGGAAACACGGGTTCGAGTCCCGTAGGGCGTACCACCGTATCTCACTGAAATTGCTGAAAAACTTTGGCTGCGCGGCCCCGCGCGCCGCAGCAGCTTGGGCATCCATCCCGCCAAATCTGACCGATGACACATCTCTTGGGCCCGCGCATCTAGATCGCGCGCCGCGCCTTAGAGTGAGCCGCCGGGCCGCCGATTGGAGCGAAAAATCCTTAAAAATATGGGGCAAGCAGCCATTAGGCCGAGCCAAAACTCCGGGCGATCACAAATCCCAAATAAGCCGAAGTTGCCGTCAAAATAGTGCCCCAAACAACATCAGTGGCCACCATCTGCCATGACCAACCCTTCAGCGTGGCCATATTTGTCGCCTCATAGGTTCCGTAAGCCAGAAATCCCAAGATCGCACCATTGATCACCACCAACGAGGTTTGATCGGCCTTGATACCGGGGAGAATCGCAAAATAGACAATCCCCGCCACGTAAAACAGATAGAACCCAAGGGCCACGCCCAGCTTGGTTTCATCGGCCAACAGCGGGCCTACATTTCGCTCGAACAGCGGCAACATCATTGTACGCAAAGCCACGATATCAATCAGCAGAAAGGGAACCAAAGTCGCGATGTACAGTACCACGAAATTCATATTGATCTCCTCGATGTCACCAAAAAAGTAATTTTAGATTTAGTCTGGTCTTGTTCATGTTACGATGATTGTGGCCAAGAGGATCACCCATGAGCAACATCATTCTGATTGAGGCACTCATTTATCTGCTCGCTGCGGTCATCGCCGTGCCTGTTGCCAAGCGTTTGGGCCTTGGATCGGTGTTGGGGTATCTGGTGGCCGGTATCGTGATATCGCCTCTTTTAAGCTACATCGGCTCTGACACGAACAACCTTTTGCACTTCGCTGAGTTCGGCGTGGTGATGATGCTGTTTTTGATCGGTCTTGAGTTGGAGCCGCACAAACTCTGGCAAATGCGCCACCGCCTGATGGGACTGGGCGGGCTGCAAATCTTGGGCTCGACGGCTGCATTCGCCATTATCTTGCGCCTGATCGGGTTTGAATGGCCGACCGCGATTGCAATCGGTCTGGTTCTGGCCCCCTCCTCGACGGCAATTGTACTTCAAACCCTGACCGAAAAGTCACTGCTGCGCACTGATGGCGGACGCGGCGCCTTTTCAATCCTGCTGTTTCAAGACATCGCCATCATCCCGATCCTTGCCATCCTTCCACTCTTGGCAATCCCCGAATTTGCCAGCACAGGCGGCGAACATGGACACGGGATCAACACCAACCTGCTCACCGGCCTGCCCGCATGGCTGCAAGCGGTGCTGACCTTAGGCGCCATTGGCTTGGTGTTTGTGGTTGGCCAATACCTGACCCGACCGGTCTTCCGCTTCATTGCCAAAGCTGGCATCCGCGAGATTTTTACCGCCGCCGCCCTCACCCTTGTAATCGGCATTGCCGTGCTCATGGGACTGGTGGGCCTGTCGGCGGCCCTTGGAACGTTCATCGCGGGCGTGGTTTTGGCCACATCTGAATACCGCCACGAGCTGGAAGCCAATATAGAGCCCTTCAAGGGCCTGCTTCTGGGGCTGTTTTTCATCACCGTTGGCGCAGGCATCGATTTTGGCGTGCTGGCCCAAGCCCCCCTGATGATCCTTGGCTTTACCATTGGCATTCTGGCCATCAAGGCCGCGATCATCTGGGCGCTGGCCTCTACGTTCAAAATCAAAGGCCAACACCGCTGGTTGATGGCTCTTGGTCTGGCACAAGCCGGTGAGTTCGCCTTTGTGCTGTTGAGCCTTGCCGGACCGGCCCATGTGCTGCCGCCGGATATCATCAAAACCCTCAACCTCGTCGTCGCCCTGACCATGGTGCTGACACCGATCCTGTTCATCGCCTTTGACAAATTGATCGTGGACCGGCGCCTCGAAGACGAAAAGCGCGAGGCCGACGAGATTGACGAAGAAGGCGATGTGATTATCGCGGGCCAAGGCCGGTTTGGGCAGGTGGTCAACCGGCTGCTCCTGTCGCAAAATATCAAAGCTGTGGTTCTCGATCACGAAAGCACCCAAATCGAGCGTCTGCGCCCGTTTGGCATCAAAGCCTTCTTTGGCGACCCGACCCGAATTGATCTGCTGCATGCGGCCGGCATCATGAACGCCAAAGCGCTCGTGGTGGCGATTGATCAACCCGACCAAGCGATCAAACTGGTAGAGATCGCGCGCAGCGCCCGCCCCGACATCCACATTATCGCCCGGGCCAATGACCGGTTTAACGTCTACGAGCTCTACCGTGCGGGCGCCGATGACATCGTAAGGGAAATGTTTGACAGCTCGATCCGGGCCGGACGCTACACGCTGCAAGCCCTTGGTATGACTGAATTTCGCGCAACGCGCGTGGCGCAACGCTTTGTCGAACATGACCGCGATGCACTGGCGAAACTGGCCACGGTTTGGGATCCTGAACGCCCCCCCTCATCGAACCCAAAATATATCGAAATGGCCAAACAGCTAAACTCCGATGTGGGCCGCGCCATGGAGGGCCTGAATGTTGAGATGGACGAGGAGGAAGGCCGGGAAAACGACCCCCAGCCCAGCCCGTAACCGTCAGGCCGCCGGTGGGCAGCACACGACCTCGATCAGCCCATTAGACAAATCAGTGTTAATGCGAACGTCCAAAAGCCGATTGCCAAGGGCAAGTTTCGGCGCGACCAGCGGATTGTCCAAGAGCGCGCGCGCCACTGAGGCCTCGATCGCGGTTTTTCTGCAATCAAACACCAGCGGCAGAACCCTGTTGAGCGTCCGCGCCACGGCGGATGAGTTCCCCAGACTGAGAATATCCTCGGTCAAAGAAAAATCCACATCGCTGTCCACATCCAAAGTGACGTCCAGCACATCGCGCGCACCGTCACGAAAAACGCCAAAACTCATGTCAACTTTCAGGTCCAGATCACCGTTGAAAAAATTGTTAATGACCAACTCCAACGGAAACGCGTATCTGATCCGCTGACTGCTCCAATCGGAACTGGGCTGGGCCCCGCTGCGCAACCGGATCGCGGCGGTCGAAGACACAAAACTGGTGAATTGCGCAAAGACCAGCGGATCAAAGATAGTCTGGGACAGCGCCACCACCTCGCAATTGCTCTCATCAAGATCGACGGTTTTGGAAGTGCCCAGAACCACAAACCCGCCGCCGCTCCTGCGTTTGCCTTGAATGTGGATCGTAGAGCGACGCACAAAACTCACATCTGCCGTACCTTCAAGCCCGATATCATTGGCCCCGATCCCGCCAGTGCCGATCAAGCGCCACTCAAAATCATCCGCATCCACGCTATTGTCGGTCTGCACGATCCGCCACGCGACACGGGCGGGCACAAACGGCTCGGGGTTGGTCGGCGCGATCTCAAACATCTCAAGGCGGAAAAAATCGCTCAGCGGTGAGATTTGCGGCGGATCATTGGGAAACTCAAAGAGATCACCTTGGTTGAAATCTGTGGTAATGCCATTTGGTCCATTATTGATAGAAATACGCATCTCGGCGGCTCCCTTTTGGGTTACAATCCCAATGATGCTGCCTGCAATCCCGACCAATAGAAGTGCAATTTCGCACGGGGTTGCGTTTTGAGCCTCAAAATACGCCCATTTTCTGCTGCCAAATCATGGCAACAGAGCCCACTTCCCGCTGGCAACGCCCCAGCCTACGCGGTAGAGCGTGCAAACCGGAAATTCAAATGGATGAACGCCCGTGACCGCTATTGTATCCGTCAAAAATCTTACCAAAATCTATGAGGGCGGCTTTACGGCCCTCAACGACGTGTCGCTGGACATTGAGCAGGGTGAAATATTGGCGCTACTTGGCCCCAATGGCGCGGGGAAAACCACGCTGATCTCGGCCATTTGCGGCCTTGTGTCGCCCACATCGGGCACAATCACCGTGGGCGGCCACGACATTATCTCGGAATTTCGCGCCGCACGCTCCCTGATCGGACTGGTCCCGCAAGAGATCACCATCGAGCCCTTCGAGACCGTGATCAACACCACCAAACTGTCTCGTGGTCTGTTCGGAATGAAGCGTGATGACGCTCATATCGAAGAAACCCTGCGCGCCCTGTCGCTTTGGGACAAACGCAAAAGCCGCAACGTGGAGCTGTCGGGCGGCATGAAACGCCGGGTGCTGATCGCCAAAGCCCTGTCCCACGAGCCGCGCGTGCTGTTTCTGGACGAGCCCACCGCCGGTGTGGATGTGGAGTTGCGCCGGGACATGTGGAACTTGGTGCGACGGCTGCGCGATGACGGCGTGACCATTATCCTGACCACACATTACATCGAGGAAGCCGAAGAGATTGCCGACCGCGTGGGCGTCATCAACAAAGGCGAAATCCTGCTGGTCGAGGACAAAACCAGCCTGATGTCCAAACTGGGCAAGAAGCAACTGACCATCGATCTGCAGCAACCGGTCGAGGCGATCCCGCAATCTCTGTCCAGCTATCCGCTCACGCTGGGACCAGAGGGCAAATCGCTGATCTACGGCTACGACACCTCCGCTGAGCGTACCGGGATCACCAAATTGCTCAACGATCTGGCCGCCGCCGGTATGACCATGTCGGATATGTCGACCTCGCAATCCTCGCTGGAGGACATCTTCGTTGATCTCGTGAAGGAGGACGCCCCATGAACTGGTACGCCATCGCCGCCATCTACAAATTCGAGATGGCCCGCACCTTCCGCACATTGGCCCAGTCGGTGGCCTCACCGGTTCTCTCCACCATCCTCTATTTTGTGGTATTCGGCTCAGCCATTGGCAGCCGCATTGACGATATCGAAGGTGTGCAATACGGCGCATTCATCGTACCCGGCCTGATCATGCTGACCTTGCTCACGCAATCGGTCTCCAATGCCAGCTTCGGCATTTACTTTCCCAAATTCATCGGCACCATTTATGAGCTGCTCTCCGCCCCCATCAGCTTTATCGACATTGTCGTGGGCTTCGTGGGCGCTGCGGCCACCAAGGCGGTGATGATCGCGCTCATTATCCTTGCCACCTCCACCTTCTTTGTGGACCTGCAAATCGCCCATCCGGTGTGGATGTTTGCGTTTTTGTTCCTGACCGCCATCACCTTCTCGCTGTTTGGCTTCATCATCGGCATTTGGGCAAAGAACTTCGAACAACTCCAACTGATCCCGCTCCTCGTCATAACACCTCTGGTGTTCCTCGGAGGCTCCTTTTACTCGATCTCCATGCTGCCACCGGCATGGCAAACCGTATCGCTGTTCAACCCCGTGCTCTATCTGGTTTCCGGCTTTCGCTGGTCATTCTTTGAGGTCGCCGACGTCTCCGTGGGTATCTCGTTGGCAATGGTCTGCGTCTTTCTCGCCCTGTGCCTGACAGCCATCTGGTGGATCTTCAAAACTGGCTACCGGATTAAAAACTGACCGATATCTCGCAATTTCTGCCCGTGGCCGCGCTGGCCGCGTTTTGTGTGGGCCTGTCCAAAGGCGGGCTGCCTGCGGTAGGCAGCATCGCCGTCCCACTGATGGCGCTCTATATCAACCCGCTGACAGCGGCGGCACTATTGTTGCCCATCTACCTGATCAGCGACGGGTTTGGGCTGTGGCTCTACCGACATAATTTCTCCGCTCGCAACCTGATCATCTTGATCCCCGCGGGCCTGTTTGGGGTCTTCATAGGCTATCTGGTGGCCCCCCATGTGTCCGTGCCGATCATCAATCTGGGCGTGGCACTGATTGGCATCTGGTATTGCTTGCGGGCATGGCTGGGCGGCGCCACAGCCAATCAAACACGCCCCGCAGATGTGCCCAGAGGCGTGCTTTGGGGGACGATTGCGGGCATCACCAGCTTCATCTCACATGCCGGAGCCCCTCCCTACCAAATGTACGTATTGCCGCAAAAACTGCCCAAACTGGTCTTTGCAGGCACCTCGACCATCACCTTTGCGGCAATCAACTTGGCCAAACTGCCCCCCTATCTGGCCCTCAACCAATTCCCCCAATTCCAAACCATCCCCACAGCCATTTTGATCGCAGCGGCGGTGGCCGGGGCCTTTGCTGGCGCAAAAGTGACCAAAATTGTGTCCGAGAAAGCGTTTTTCATGGCCGTGCAAATCACCCTGTTTTTCATCTCTCTAAGGCTTATTTGGAAGGCTCTGGCCGATCTAATCTGACGCCAATGTCGCACATGGGACAGTTCCGCGTCGCAAATACGACCTCCTGACTGCGTTGGACCTGCTAGGGGTGCGATAACGCGAAGGAGTTTATCATGCCGGAACTTTCGATTTCACATCGCACAAGATCCACCCCGTTTACCGACCGTGTGACGGCGGCCGGAGTGAAGGCATACACGGTTTATAACCACATGTTATTGCCCACCGTGTTCCGCTCGCTGACGGAAGATTACCACCACCTGAAATCCGCCGTTCAGCTTTGGGACGTCTCCTGCGAACGCCAGGTTGAAATCACAGGCCCGGACGCCGCCCGCCTGGCCCAACTGATGACCCCGCGCGATCTAAGCAAACAACGCATCGGCCAATGCCTTTATACGCCCACCTGCGACATACGCGGCCACGTCCTCAATGATCCCGTCACCATCAAGATCGCAGAGGACCGCTATTGGGTCTCCATTGCCGACAGCGATATTATTCTGTTTGCCCGCGGGCTTGCCGCCGGGATGGGGTTGGACGTGCAGATTGTAGAGCCCGATATCTACCCGCTCGCCGTGCAAGGCCCCAAAGCCGAAGACCTGATGGCGCGGGTATTTGGCGACACCATCCGCGAGACGAAATTCTTTGGCACCCAAACCCATTGGTTTGGCGGGTTGGAGCATCTGATCGCCCGCTCGGGCTATTCCGGCCAAGGCGGGTTTGAGATTTATACCAACGGAGCCGCCGCCTGCCCCGCCCTTTGGGACACGCTGATGGAAGCGGGCCGCGATCTGGATGTACATGCCGGCTGCCCGAACCTGATCGAGCGTGTGGAAGCCGGGCTTTTATCCTACGGCAACGACATCACCGCCAGACACACGCTCCATGAAACCGGCCTCGCGCGCTTTTGCAAAACCATCTCACCCGATTGTATTGCAGCGCCCCGACTGAACCAGATGCCCGAGCCTGAACGCCAGTTGCGCTATCTCAGCCTTGATGGCGCGCCCATGAAGCCGATCACCCGCCCGGTGCCGCTGCACTGCGAAGGGCAACCGGCAGGCCAGATCAGTACCGCCATTTGGTCGCCGGATTACGGCACAAATATTGCCATCGGCATGGTCAGCGCCGAGATAACTTCGGCCACCGACAAGATCGTCACCGCCGATGACCGCGTGACCACTATCTTGAACGGCCCGATCGTCACCGCCCGCTCACAAGCGGCCTGAGCCGCTAAAAAGAGCTGCCGGGCTCTTTGAGAAAGGCGATTTCCTCAGGTGTGCTTGCGCGGCCCAATATCTCGTTGCGATGCGGGAAACGTCCAAACCGCTCAATAATCACCAAATGCCTGACGCCGTAATCATGGTTGCTCTTGGCGGCATCTTTGGCCTCTTGAGATTGCGCCATCTCCATTTCCCGGTGAAACAGATGCACACATAACCGCTGGAGCGCCACGTTCTCCGCATGCATCAAGGGCATGTACTGAAACATGCGCTCCACATACCCGTCATAATGGGTGTCCGAGATCGCAGCCAAAAGTGCCAGCTCCGCGCCCAGATCATCTTGCGCAAACATCAGCGCACTGCCCCTGTGCATGTTTCGCGACATTTGATCCACCAAAATGATATGCGCCAAGCGACCCTCTTTGGTCATGCGCCAATCGGCCAGATCACCGCGCGCAGATGCCTCCAATGCAGCCCCGAAACGCGTCTTGATCTCAGCGTCCACATCCGGGTTCTTTTTCCACCACATAGCCGAATTATCGGCAGGGTAAGTGGCGCCATAGGGGCCAAACCAGTACTCCAAGATATCTTTGGGCTGGGTCATTGCATTCATCCCTTTCTTTACTTTCCAATACCCAAACCCATCGCTAAGGATTACGCAACCACGATGCGCCTCGGGCGTGAAGGCCGTCAAACTTGAAGGACCCTTGATGCCCAGACTACTAACCGCAAGCCTTGTTGCTGTATTTGCGCTGTTTGTGCTCTTCGGGCTTGGCCTTGCCCAGTGGCAATATCTGGGCGACCCGCCGCTTTTGAACTATGCAGCTTGGCTGATGGTCGAGAAGGGCGCCATGCCCTATCGCGACTTTTTTGAAACCTCCATGCCCGGCACATTTATCGTCCACGGCGCTGTGGTGGCGCTGGGCTTGGACGCAAACGTGCCCTTCATCGCGCTTGGCTTGGCACTCTACGCGGGTTTGAGCCTCGCGGGCGCGCGCATCCTGAGCCGCGCCGACATCCCCAGCGGGCTGATATTCGCGCTCTTGTACATGGCCGTGATGCTCTCATTCGGCGCAGAGGCCCTATTCCAGCGCGAGCTGATCGGAACCGCCGCCGTGGCAGCGGCCATTGTCATCGGGCTTCGCGGGCCGCACATGATCGCGCTCGGCATCCTCTTTGGACTGGCCGCTTTGATAAAGCCGCAACTGGCCTTCACCGCGCCGATTGTGGCTCTGGCCACCTGCGGCCTGCACCGCGCACCGCTTCTGCGCAGCATCGCAGCCTCGCTCCTTGGCTTTGCGGCGCCGCTGGTTGCAACCGGTCTGTGGCTCTGGACCAATGACGCTTTGCCGCAATTCATGGCCTTGGTGCAGGACTATCTGCCCCTCCATATCCAGCAAACGACCTATCACGTCTTTCTCGAACCCACCGACCGGATGAAATATCTGGGCAAGGAGGCCGCCCGTTTTGGCGGCTTTTGGGTGCTTGTGGCGGGCCCCGCCCTTTTGACGCTCCTGCAATGGATCAAACGGGCTGAGGTGAGCCGCACCCAACATATCATCTTGGGCATGCTGACCGTAATTGCCGCCGCCTATAGTCTGATCCCGATTTTGGCCGGACAGTTTTGGAATTATCACTATTTTCCGTTCATCTTCTTTGCCGCGCTATGTGCCTGCGCCTGCCTTTTGTTTTCCTCCGCGCAGTTCAGCACAAGCATTCGCACCATCGCGGTGCTGGGTGCCTTTGGTGTGCCGCTGATACAAACCGCACTGCTCTTTGATCCGCAATTGGTCGCGAAAAACAACCGCGACATGAAAGTCATTGCCAAGATGGAAACCGCGCTGGACCGCTGGTTGCCCGAAGGGGGCCGGGTCCAGCCCATCGACTGGACCAAAGGTGCCATCCACGCCATGCTGCGCGCCCAAGCCGATCTGGCGACGCCGTTTTTCTATGATTACCACTTTCACCACCACCAAGGCAGCGAGACCATAGCCGGGCTGCGCGCCCGCTTCCTAACCGATCTGAGCCGCGCCGCACCTGAGGTGATTTTGGTCGTCCCCACCCGCCCGATGATGAAGGGGCTCGATGTTAACAACGATTGGCCCGCGCTGGAGCGCTACATCTCGGAAAATTACAGGATCGTCGAAAGCGCAGAGGATCACGTAGTCCATTTGCGCAATGATCTGGAGCCTGTGGCCGCCATCAAACCCTAATCATTACGGATGACGCCAGCCACAGCACCGGCCACCATGGCGGTCATAACCCATCCAATCACCTTCACCAACCACTCCAAATCATGCCACACAAGGCCCCATACACCGCGTGATGTCGAAGGCGCCCAAGCATCATCCTGCCCCAGATTGACTAAAGGCACAAAAAGATCCAGCGCATAAAGCGGCGCGCGAAACGTCTCATAATCGCGCCCGGCCCGCTTGGTGCAATCGGATGTGTCAGCGGGGGCCGCACAGGCCCAAACCGCCGCCGGATTGCGCACCGCCGCATCCGTGGCCAACTCCTGCCAAGGGGCACTCATCAATACCGGGGCCGCATTGGGTGTAAAATCACCCTCATTCCAAACCTTTTGCGCCACCAGTGCGGTGGCGACCACAACCGGCACCGCCCAGATCAGCGACCACCAAGGCCGGTAGCCGTAGCCCACCAACAAGCGCGACAACTGGTCCCAAATCCGGTGCAGAAACGTCCGCAACCCATTCCAAGGCCCCCGGAGTGGCGACCAAATATGAGTGCCACCTTTCCAAATATCCTTGCGTTGCTGAACCCGCATCTTTCGCTCCATGGCCATCAACACCCGACCCCGGTCATGGCGATGCCCCATATCCCCCATCACTCGGGCCAACTGCTGATAGGGCTGCGGCTGAAACGCGTTGGACTTGTGCTTGCCCAGCCAATCCAACCGCAAACTGGCGGTGGTATCGCCGTAAACAAAGCGCCCATAGGTGAACCCGTCCATCATCAACCGACCGTCATCAGGCCAGCTCTTTTGATCGTCAGCCAAACCCGCGACCTTCATCTCCGTCAGCCGGACCGAACCGTTTTTTACACTCACATCGCGCCAGTAGAAGATCTCCGTCACCGAGGCATTTTGCGCCGCAAAAGCATCCCCATGCTCATTCTCGAACTCCCCGCGCACACATGAAAGCTGCCCGCCAATGGTGGCTCCACTCAAATCAACCGGGCCCAGCGCCTTAAAGCCGTCATTGAGCCACACATTGCCCTTCACACTCAGACCATGGGCAGTCAGATGGGCAAGCCTGCTGCCGGTCAGGATCAATGCTCCTAAACTGGCATCCACCACCCGCAGCCCCTTGTCCAACCGACACTTGACCAAACCAAGCCGCCCGTGCCCGACACACATGTCCAGATCAAGACGGCCCTCTATGATCGCCCCTGTAATGGTGACACCTTTGGCATGGGGTTTGTGCTCGGCGCAGCCGCCCAACGCCAAATAACGGACCAAACCGGCACGAATAACCACATCCTTTGCATCCGCAACCGGACGCACCTCACCCAGAACAGCCTCTTGGCCCTGGCAAATTCTTTCCAAAACCGTGGCTTCGGCTGGGTTCAACGGACCCAGATCATGAATGGTTCTGGGATAAATCTCATTGGTCATATGCGGCCTTCAAAAGCACTGTCAAAGCCAAGCTAACGGGGCCGCGCGCCCGCGTCCATATCTACACCCAACATCATCAAGACACATGCCCGCCGCAATTGTGTCACATTTAGAACCCCACGCAACAGCCGTTGAATATCGGCCAATTGACCCAAAGCGCTCCTGCTCCTATCCAGAACGAGTTGAATTTGTAGCGTAGTGTTTCGGGGATTTATTGTGAGACCAATTACTTTCGCAGTTTTGTTTGCTGCATTCACCAACATCTTTATGACCGTCGCCGCATTTGCCGCAACAACCACATCCTTTTCAATATCCGGCTCAGGTTATTACGCCTACAATTCCGGGTACACACTTGAAGGTGTGACCGCTCAACCGCTGTCAACACCGACACAAACTCAACATCCAACCGCATCCCTGACCATTGGGACACATCCGGGCGCGCCGCTACAGGTGATCAATAACCTGCCCGGAGGTGACATCACGGCCGACTATTCCATCTCAGCCTTTCTGAGCGTGGACGGCCAAACTATCCTGAAAGACCAGTTTGCGATTGGAACAACGACCCTCAATACGCTTCTCAGTGACCCGTTTTTGGGCCAAGCTGTCAGCTTTTTGAGCAATATCCCACTCTCGGGTACGGGGATCTTCCCCTTGGGTGGGCTGGTGCTGGGCTACGACTACACAGCCACAGCACCGCTCTTCAGCCCGTCTTCACAATTGTCGCTGACGGCCACTATCATTGACGACCAGTTTGTCTCACTTACGTCCCTTCTGGGCACAGCATCCAATTTTGGATCATTCCAAATCGGATTGGGCTTGGAGGCGTCAAACATTCAAGCCGTGCCATTGCCCGCAGGCCTGCCACTGATGGCTGCAGCCTTGGGGCTGATGGGCATGACGGCCCGCAAACGAACCAAAATCGCGTAGCTACACAGACACACACTTGCGCGATATCGGCAGTATCTTGGACCGGATGAGTAAGATCCGGCGCCCGTGGGGGGAAGATACTGCCACCAAAGCAGGAGGTCGCTAGGGTCACAAAAACCCCAGCGGCCTCCTTGCACTTTGAGGCCATGTTTTGAAGGCGAGTATGTCTTGGAGCCGCACCCTAAAAATCTGCGACGCTTTTTTGACGCGGCCCGGCCAAGCCGGGCTTGATATCGTTGCGGTCGGTATCACCCCATGTGACCCGGAACAAATGACACACCCTAAAGCGTTTTGCTTTTATCTTGAGACATAAGGCACCATCTAACCCGTTGAAATCTTTAACCTCAGAACGCTTTAGGTGGTTCTGGGTTTAAAGCCGAACGCACTAGGGGGAACATGGCGGGTGTTTTCCCATTATCTTACGGTGACGTAAGAGTTAGGTAATAGTTGCTGACATAATCACTGAATTCCGAATACGAAAGGAATGAACATGGATAAGGGTCAAAAACCTAGCATTGTTGAGCAACTGTTCGACGCAATTGATGAAAAGAACTACACAACCGCCCGCTTCGCACTTTGCGCAGCACTGGATAAGGCCGGCCGCGACGCGGCCCATGCGGCGGCGCAACAGCGGGCACATGCAGCCCAGCTTGAGGCGCAGGCGTAACCGCCAAACCTCCCTCAAACTTGCGCCTTGGCGCGACGGTAGGCCAATGCTGCGACCGCCAAATCGCCAACAGCGATACCTCTGAATATGAACGCCGACGGCGCAGCGGGGTCATGGGCGGCACCGTCCACCACCAAATCCGCCAACTCACCGGTGATCAAATCTGGCGACACCATGGGCTTGTCCATGGCCCGCTCCTGAGCCACATCATCCACGAACATGCGCCCAAAGGCAGGCTGCCCCGCATCCACCCAAGGGATGCCCAAATCCGTGATCGCCGCGAACGCACCGGGTTTCAGCCATCTTGCATCCAAAAACGGCTCCAACGCATAATCCAGCGTGACGGATGTGACGACGATATCCGCCCCTTGCAAGCAAGCCTGCGGATCGCCCGTCTCAAACGACAGTCCCAACTCTTCGGCCACAGCACCAATTCGCGCAATCCCCGCCGCGCCGCGCCCAACAGCCCGGACCGCGCGCAACGGGAACATCTCCGCAAATGCCCGCAAGTGGCTTTCCGCCTGCACACCGGTGCCGACCAGACCAATCACCTGTGATGCGGGGTCCGCCAGACGGGCGGCGGCCACAGCCGACAGACCCGCAGTGCGCACCGCCGTCACCCAATTGGCCCCGATCACCGCACGCAGCTCGCCCGTTTCTGCGTCCAAAAGCATGATCGCACCATTGATCCCCGGCAAGCCTCGCGCCTTGTTGCGATCATTGACCATCACCGATTTGACCGCGATCACGCCAGAGCCGTCCGAGGCCGAAAGGGTCGCCATCATATACCGCCCGTCCGGTGCAATGACGGACGCTTTGGGCGCCGCCGACACCTCGCCGCGACGCAGGGCCAAAAGCGTGTCCTCAATGGCCGCAATAATCTCCGCCCCGGTGATCCCAAGCCCGGCCAAAGCCGCATCATCAAGCATTAAGACATCCATAAAAACCTCCCCTTGGCATGGTCGAGCGCTCGTGGCGCGCCCTCACTCATTGCGAATAACCCCAGTGATCGCCGCCGCTCCCATGGCCGTCACGATCCAGCCAAACCCTTCGATAAACCAGCGCAACCACCACAGATGCCAACCCCAAACGCCGCGATTGGTTGACGGGGCCCAAGCCGCCTCCTGCCCGAAATCAACCAAAGGGATGAAAAGATCAGCCGCGTAAGCGATGGGGTGAAAGGTCTCGTAATCCTGACCGGCCTTGGTCTTCTCCGACCAGATAATTCCGGGCGTGCGCGACCCTTCCCAAGTGGGCCCGGCCAGCTTTTGCCATTGCGAACTCACCAAAACCTGAGGCGCATCAGGGATCATACTGCCCTCATCCCAAGCCGCTTTGGCCCAAAGAGAGGTCAGCCCGACAATCGTGATGGCCCAAAGTAAAGCGCGCGCAGGAGCGTAGCCATACCCAACCACCAATTTGGCGGCCACACCCAAAAACCCGTAAACCAAGATGACCAATAACTCGATGATCCCGGAAGACTTGGAGCGCATCTTCATGAATTGATGCCGACGCAAACGGTTTTCCATAGCCATCAGCACTTCATTCCTCGCGCGCCTAAAGCCCATCTCCTTGTAGACTTTCGCTAAGTGCTGGTAGGGCTGCGGCTCAAATTCATCGCCCTCTCTGACGTTTTTAGACAACCAGTCCAGTCGCGCTTTCACATCCATATTTGATTTCAGAATGGAATCATAACGAAGCCCATTCAGTTTTAGATTTGGTGAAGCAGGCCAAGCGTCCAGCGTGTCGGTCAATACCGAAAAATGCGCTCGGATCAAATCAACCTCACCGCACAAAACATTGGTGTTACGCCAAAAAAATGCGCCCTCAACGACAGCGTGTTGCGCATTAAAGGCCGTTCCGTCCGAACACGAAAAATGACCATTGGTACACGACAGTTGCCCGCCAATTTTTGCGCCCGCCAAACAAACTTCCCGATTGGCTCTAAAGTCACCGTTGAGCTTAACATCCCCCAAAATGCTTGCGCCATCCGCATCAATCCCCTCGGCAAGCAAAGCACCTGTCAAAATCAGGCCTTCCAATTCCGCGTTTATCAAATTGAACTTAGATGCCACAAAACACTGAGCCAAAGCGATCTGCGGCACTTTCTTGCACAATTCCAGATCAAGCTGTCCCTTTACATAGCCACCCTGTAGGTTAACGCCCTTCTCGTGGGTTGGGTGCGCCTCACATCCCCCCAAAGCCAAATACCGGATCAAACTCGCGCGAATGTTTCGCGCCTCCGAAGGTCCATCAGGTAGTGCCCCGTCCCCCAACACACACGGCTCGCCCGCACAGGTCTTCTCCACCAAATCCTGCTCCGCTGCACTGAGCGCATCAAAACCACCGAAATCCTTGATCATCTTGGGATAATTCACCGCAATTCCTCAAATCTCTATCTTCTCAAATCAACAATTCTACTCTACACAACGCACAGGGGGGACCAAGTGTTGAAATCTGTGCTATGTGCGTTGCTGTTGTGTATTGCGTTGCCTGCCCACTCCCAAACCCGAGTGATTGACGGCGACACTCTGGAAATCTCCGGGACCACCTACCGCCTCAACGGCATCGACGCCCCCGAATATGGCCAAAGATGCCAGTCCAAAGCGGGCCTGTGGTATTGCGGTGCCGACGCGCTCCAAAAACTCGCCGATCTGACCAACGGGGCCGATGTGGCCTGCACGCCGCTCGACGAAGACCCCTATGGGCGTACCATCGCCACATGTACCGCCGACGGGCAAGACCTGAGTGCGGCTATGACCGCCAGCGGCCACGCATGGGCGTTTGTGAAATACTCCAGCGCCTATGCAGATGAGCAAACCCAAGCCAAAGCCGCCGGCCTTGGTATCTGGTCGAGCGACAATCAAACCGCGTGGGATTACCGCGCCGCCCGCTGGGACGCCGCCAAGGAAATCGCCCCGGATGGATGCCCGATCAAAGGCAATATCTCTGGCAATGGCCGCATCTATCACCCGCCTTGGTCGCCGTGGTACAACCGCACCCGCGTCAGCCTGTCCAAAGGCGAACGCTGGTTTTGCGATGAGGCCGAAGCAATCGAAGCCGGATGGCGCGCACCCCGCTGGCCCTGACCGGCAAACTCCCCTATATGGCGGCCATGACACAGAACCCGCCTGACCTGCGCCCCGACCTCGCAAACGCCCGCATCCCCGACGCCGCCCGTCCCGGCCAACCGCGCATCGGCATGGTGAGCCTCGGCTGCCCGAAAGCGCTGGTCGATAGCGAACGCATCCTCACCCGCCTGCGCGCCGAAGGCTACGCAATCTCACCCGACTACACAGGCGCGGACGCCGTGATCGTCAACACCTGCGGATTTCTCGACAGCGCCAAAGCCGAAAGCCTTGATGCCATCGGCGAGGCCCTCACCCAAAACGGCCGCGTCATCGTCACCGGCTGCCTGGGCGCGGAGCCGGACTATATCCGCGAACACCACCCCAAAATCCTCGCCGTCACAGGGCCGCATCAGTACGAACAAGTCCTCAGCGCCGTGCACGAGGCTGTCCCCCCGTCCCCCGATCCGAAAATCGACCTGATCCCGGCGGTCTCCCTGACACCGCGCCACTACAGCTACCTCAAAATCTCCGAGGGCTGTAACCACAAATGCAAATTCTGCATCATCCCCGACATGCGCGGACGCCTGCAATCCCGCCCGGCCCACGCCATCATACGCGAAGCCGAAAAACTGGTCGAAGCGGGCACCCGCGAGCTGCTGATCATCTCCCAAGACACGTCGGCCTACGGGCTCGACATCCGCCACAAGACAGAACGCGACCACCGCGCCCATATCACCGACCTCGCCCGCGATCTGGGCAGCTTGGGCGCATGGATACGCCTCCACTACGTCTACCCCTACCCCCATGTGCGCGACCTGATCCCGCTCATGGCCGACGGCAAAATCCTCCCCTACCTCGACATCCCGTTCCAACACGCGCACCCAGACACGCTCAAACGCATGGCCCGCCCCGCACATACCGCAAAAACCCTAACGGAGATTGAAGCCTGGCGAGACATCTGCCCGGACATCACCTTGCGGTCCACCTTCATCGTCGGCTACCCCGGCGAAACCGAGGCGGAATTCCAAACCCTGCTGGACTGGATGGACGAAGCCCGCCTCGACCGCGTCGGCTGCTTTAAGTACGAGAACGTGGACGGCGCCCGCTCAAACGCACTCCCGAACCACGTCCCAGAAGAGATCAAACAGGACCGCTGGAACCGGTTCATGGAAAAAGCACAAGGTATCTCGGAGGCCAAACTGGCCGCCAAAGTCGGCACAACCATCGAAGTCATCGTGGACGAGATCGA